>JAZFSI010000018.1:0-13516 GCA_036446075.1 Fidelibacterota bacterium | reverse complement strand
AAATCAGGCAGGCTGGTTTTGGAGCGGGTATTTTTGCCAATGCTCAATCAATAGCAGCCGACAATTTTTATAGGAACCTGCGCTGGGGCACCCTTTATGGGGAGTATTCCATTGGTTTTTTACGGGTTTTGGGCGGATTCTCCCTTCTGGATGATCAAAAAAGTCAGCCCTATTACCGGGTTGTTTATACCCAGGTTATTAAGCGCAGCCGGATTATGGCGGAAATATCATTTGATCATAATCCCCGCCACCCTTATTTTTACGAAGACACCCTTTCCCGGCGATTTGATTCCTGGCATCGGGCCCGGCTTAATTATCAATATGCAGCGGGAAATTTCAGAGGACAGGTTTTTTTAGCGGCGGGAAAGAGCAGCAATGAATATTTCGGCAGCAGGGCGATTTATAAAAGTATCACTCTAAAAGCGGATTGGGAATTCATCTCCGGCTGGTCTATGAATACAGAATACTTGAATCAGCAGGATACAACCCTTTATCTGCCCCGCATCGGCAGTCTGGTTAAAATTGGTTTGAAAGGCAGCTTTTATTTATTTAACCAGAACCTAAAATTAAACTCACATTTATGGGCGCAGGGCTGGCTGGATCGTAAGGCCGGTTTTAATTATGACATCTTAAATGAAGTTCCTCTACTGGACAGCAGCGCTCCGCAGCTGCCTTCTCAATGGAGCCTGAATTTTGAAGCCAGCGCTAAAGTGAAGAGTGTGGTGCTTTCTTATCGCTTAATGAACATTTTAAATATAGTTGATTCTTTTACAAACGGTTTAAAAGAGGATCAGATCTGGATGAGACCAACCAGTTTTTATCCGCCCCTGGGACGATTTATCACTTTTGGCGTGGCCTGGCAGTTCCAGGACTAAATCACGTTATATTAAATCATTTGGATTCGTAAAATAAAAAAGCACCGGGCAGAGCGCCGACCTGGTAAGAATTCAATAACACGGCCTGGGTGTCAAAAATTTTAACTTCATCAGGCGCCTGAAAATCCGTGAGTCCAAAGAATAATTTATCCCCTTGAGCTGCAGCAGAATACAAAGCGGCTTCATTCCCGATTTTTTCACTTAAATTGAGTGAAAGATCATTATTCACCGGTACCACCCCTCCCTCAAATACACGATAAACCCGATTTTTGAGAATTAGCATGTCCTGGCCCGGCAGGGCGGCACCGTGATCTTTTGTAATGATTTCATCGTTAGTCAGATTAATTCTGCTGGTCCCGGTAAATGAATTGTATGCTTCATCATAATAGGTACTGGTTACATATAATTCATCATCTTTGACCAGCAATTGATCCGGTCCCTTGATTACATCGTATGTATTTACTATTGAACCTTCAGCAGAAATTTTTAATAAATGCGTGCCCGATGACCAATCTGCATTCATGATTAATCCTGTATATAAATATCCGTCATATTCTACAATCATTTCAGGCATCCCGTCCAGATATATGGTGTCAATTACGGTCTGGGAATTGGCATCCATGACGATAATTCCCGGTATGTACCAGCAGGTAATATATGCTTTATCATTTAAAAATGTCATGTAGCGCGGGCTTGAACCGGGAAGTGAAATACTGTTTTCGTGTAATATTTCTTCGTCCAGAAGAAAAATTTCAATAGTATGTGTATTATTGTTAATTACCCACAGGCGATTATCTCTCAGGGCCATGGATTGACCGATATCGCCCAGAGAATTTCCTGTAATATTTTTATATATTGGTCCCTGGACTTCCTCCATTTCCGGATCAAGCGACCACAGGCTCGCGTTGGATTGGCCGAAATTGCCTTCGCACAGCACAAATACATTTAATTTATTTAAGGTTTCTTTTTTAGTATCTGATCCGTTTTCACAGGCCGAAAAGGCAAGTATAAGAATGAGCGGTAATATGGTTTTCTTTTTCATTTTAATCTGTATCCTTTATAATTATAGATATTTTCAGTGTTCTTCCCGGTTCGGGATAATGCATGATAGTGTAATAATTTTCATTAAATATATTTTCAACTAAAAGTCTGACATTAATCAGGGTTAGAACCGGCAGCTGAAACTCAAGCGTAAAGTTCACCGTTTTGTAAGCGCGCATATGCACGTTTTCGGGCCAGGAATAAAAGGAAATCTGCTGTCCCGTATAGGCTATACTTAAATATCCTTCAAATCTATTCCAGGCCGTTCCCAGCCCTAAAAAGCCAATGTATTCAGGAGTATGTTTTAATCGTTTTTGGGCTGAATTATCCCGGGCCTTAAACCGGCTTAAATGGGTTCTGTATTTGATTATTTTTAAATCTCCATCCAGGGCCAGGGTAAACGTTTCCCGGCGGGAGGATTTTAAATTTACGGGGCTCCAGATATTTCCTGCGGCCGGTGCCCATTGAATCAAATTCCGGCTGGATTTAAAACTGTAACGGAAAGATAGATTATGTTTCGGATATTTTTTTGCTAATTCAAGCGCAGCATAATCTGTGAATTCAGGTTCCAGCTCCGGATTTCCTCCGGGTAACCAATACAGGTCATTAAAGGTGGGATACCGGAAAGCATTTCCACCGGACCCGGAAACCAGAATTGAATTAAGAATTTTAATATTAAAACTGGTCTGCCAGGTTTTTTCGGTATAATTGCCGGCTTCCCGATCTATCCTGAAACCCACAAGAAAGTCCAGACCCGGAAATAAAACAAATTCATTTGTCAGGGCAGCAGAACCATATTTGCGTGCCGGAGCCTTTACATCAGTACTGCTGATATCCTGGCGCTGCAATTGTAATAATCCCTTAACTTTCCAAATTGAAAATGGGCTCCATTCCCAGGAACCTTTTAATTGAAGATTCTCTATATCATGCCTGCTGTTTTGAGCAAATTGAGGGTTTACATAGGTTTCCCGGCTGAATCTCCTTGAAAGGGAACTTAATATTAAATTATTTCTAAAGAAGATTCCGGTCCGGACAGCTAAAATATCCAAGCCGTCATTCCTGCTTGCTTCCGGCGAGGGTGAAATTATACTTCCAGCCACGCCCCGCTTTTGCCGGGTAGTCAATAAACTGGCGGTGAAGAAACCGGAATTATTATACAGGCGTTTAATCCTGCCCATGAAAAACGTTTGTTTAAAATCGTTATTTTGACGGCGGGAGAAGCTGCCCTCAGTCACAGGGAAATTGCCTGAATTTTCTGAAAGACCCAGGGCTGAATTCAAACGCCAGCCCCGGGCCTTAAGGCTGAAGGAGGCTGCGGCAGATTGATAATCGTAACTGCCGCTGCTCAATTCCACCCGGTTGGATTTTTCTCCGTAGCGTAAAAGCATGGCGCCGTCCATAGCCCCTGATCCATGGGATAGAAATGCAGAACGTGATAAACTCAGGCTCTCTATTAAATAATCAGGAATCTGAGATAAATCTGTTTCACCATTCTGGGAGCTGGTCAAATCAACACCTTCAAATAAAATTTTAGTATGAGTAGGTGATCCTGCTTCTATACTAAGGTTTTTTATTCCGGCCTGACCCCCGTAGGATTTTAAGGAAAGTGCCGGAATTACCCTGGTAATACGTGCCAGGGAAGGTGATTCCGGTAAACCTGGCCAGTCATTGCTCCTGACCTGTATGCCGGCCATTTTGAGGGGATTTTTAAGCAGTATAATACTGACATCATTTAAGCCCGCTGCATACAATGTATCGGAAAAATATCCGTAGCGGGAAATCAGCAGAGTATCCTGGGGATTAAGGTCTCGAATTATAAAGACTCCCCATTCATCGCTTAGAGTCCAGTCGCCGGAATTCAGATTTAAAATAACTGCATTTTCAAGCGGATGGAAGCCGTCTACAGTCACCACACCTTGCAGGGGAATTCTGGTTCCCAATAAAAAAGACCAGAAAATAAGGGATAGAATTAAACTTCTGATCAATGGGGGGGATACTGCAATTCCGGATCAAATTGGAAATGCGGTATATTAAAATGCAGACCGTAACGTATCATGACCTTTACTCCCGAAAGTCAGTGGATACACATCATTACCCAGGTCTCCTGACTTGCGCTTCACCGGAAACTGTCCGCCTTCAACCAATTAATAGTCTGGCATATGGACGTTCCTAAGCGCTTACAGTAGCGGGAACTGTACTCGATTTTCACGAGTTTCCCTGCGGTTTAACGTGTAAAACTACCCTGCAAATTATACAAAAAATAAATCAGAAGGGAGGAAAAATTCATAGAATTTTTCAGTTAGAAGTGACAGGTAAAAATCTAATTAGAATTTTACTATATCTCTTTTCCTGCTGTAAATTGGCGGTTTAAAAAAAGTATTAAAATGGACAGTACATCAGATATCAAAAACGGAGCGGTTATCCTTTTAAAGGGGAAACGCTTAAAAGTAATGGAATTCCTGCACGTAAAACCGGGCAAGGGTCCCGCCTTTGTGCGCACCAAATTAAAAGAATTAAAAACCGGTAAAAAACACGATATAACTTTTAATGCCGGAATGAAGCTGGAATTTCTCAGGATTGAAGCTAAAACCATGCAGTTTCTATATGCTGACAGCAATTATCATGTATTCATGGATAACCAGACCTATGAGCAATTAAGTATAAACAATGATTTAATTGGAAAGGCCCGGAATTATTTGACAGGCGGCATGAACATTGATTTAATATTTGATGATGAAGAAGTTCTGGAAGTAAGAATGCCTGCCCATGTTACCCTGGCTGTTACCAGCACCGAACCTGCGGTTAAAGGGAATACTGCCACTGGTGCCACCAAGCCGGCCACAGTTGAGACCGGTTATCAGGTACTACATGTGCCATTATTTGTTGATGAGGGAGATTCATTGAAAATTGATACGCGCACAGGAGAATATATTGAACGAATTAAATCTTAAGCGTAGTTTCCCGCCTGTAAAGTGGGGTCGCTAAATGTGGCAGGATAAATTAAAAGAAATTATTTACATACTCGAACACAGTGACGTGAATGAAATCGAGGTGCGTCATTGGGGGCGCAGGTATCGAGTCGTTAAGAATGCTGCAATAGTCACAGGAAATGTTAATCCTGAAATCCAGAACCAGGGTTCAGCTGCTGTTTCTGAAACCGAAACGGCCGAAAATAAAATAGAGCCTGCAATCGAAGGTGATGAAGTGCTGTCACCAATGCCGGGTACTTTCTATCGAGCTGCTTCTCCAACGGCTGATCCTTTTGTGGAAGAAGGCGGCAAAATTTCCAAGGGCGAAACTCTTTGTATTATCGAAGCCATGAAAATAATGAATGAGATCGAAGCTGAAATAAACGGCACAATAGTAAAAATAATTCCGGCAGACGCAAGTCCGATTGAATACAACCAGCCCTTGTTCATCATAAAACCAGCTTAACTTTCTGATTTAAGTATTATGTTTGCTAAAATCCTGATCGCCAACCGGGGTGAGATTGCCCTGAGGATAATTAGAGCCTGCAAGGAATTGGGGATAAAAACCGTAGCAGTTTATTCCACCGCCGATGAATTATCATTACACGTAAAATTTGCGGATGAAGCAGTCTGCATTGGTCCGCCTCCCGGGAATGAAAGTTATTTAAATATACCCCGCATAATTGCTGCGGGAGAAATTACAAATTCCGATGCCATTCATCCTGGTTACGGTTTTTTGGCCGAAAATGCCAATTTTTCCCAGATTTGTACTGATAATGGCTTTGTTTTTATAGGACCCGGTCCGGAAACAATTAACGCCATGGGTGACAAGGCTCAAGCCAAAAAAACAATGCAGAAGGTTGGAGTTTCTGTAATTCCCGGCAGTGACGGTATTTTAAAAGATGTGGAAGAAGCAAAATCCATGGCCGGGGAAATGGGTTTTCCTTTAATGTTTAAAGCCACTGCAGGCGGCGGCGGACGAGGCATGCGAATGGTTAAAAATGCAGACGAGGTGGAACTGGCATATAAAACTGCCCATGCAGAATCATTTACCGCTTTTGGAAATGGTGATATTTACATTGAAAAATTTATTGAAAATCCCAGGCATATAGAAATACAGGTTCTGGGTGATTCTCACGGTAATCTGATTCACCTGGGAGAAAGAGAATGCTCCATTCAGAGACGTCATCAGAAATTAATGGAAGAGTCTCCCTCCCCGGCCGTGGATGATGATTTGCGGGCCAGAATGGGGGCTGCGGCCATTAAGGGAGCTAAGGCCGTGAATTACGTTGGTGTCGGTACCATGGAATTCCTGCTGGATAAAAATAAAAACTTCTATTTTATGGAAATGAATACGCGTATTCAGGTTGAGCATCCGATTACGGAAATGGTATCCGGTGTGGATCTTCTCCAATCCCAGATCAGGATGCATGCGGGAGAAAAGATACCTGATTATCTGGCCAGTATTAAACCCCGGGGCCATGCTATTGAATGCCGCATAAATGCTGAAGATCCGGATCACAATTTTATTCCCTCGCCGCGGCAGATAACCAGCTTTCATATTCCGGGCGGACATGGAATCAGAGTAGACACTCATGTTTATGCGGGTTACGATATTCCCACCTATTATGATTCATTAATCGGAAAATTAATCGTGCACGCGGCCACCAGGGAAAAGGCCATTAAACGCATGCAGAGCGCTCTGGGAGAGTTTATTATTGAGGGGCCCAAAACCACTATTTCCTACCAGCAGGCCATAATGGGCGATAAAAAGTTTCAATCCGGAGAATTTGATACTTCTTTTCTGGAGACATTCGAATATGAACCGTTATCATAAATTAGAAAGGTACCGGTAAATATGAATATTCCTTCGCATTTATTCTACACAAAAGAGCATGAATGGTTAAAAATCGAGGGCAATACGGCCACTGTCGGAATTACAGATTTCGCTCAGGGCGAACTCGGCGACATCATTTTTGTAGAACTCCCGGATGCAGGCCGGGTTCTGGTAAAAGAGGATCCTTTTGGAACCATTGAAGCTGTAAAGACCGTGGCAGATTTAAATGCGCCCCTCTCCGGAAAAGTGCTGGAATTAAACGAAAATCTGGAAGATGATCCGGGTTTAGTCAATTCTGATGCTTTCGCCCTGGGCTGGCTGATTAAAATAGAAATATCTTCTAAAAAAGAATTAGACGATCTATTAACACCGGATTTGTACAGAAAAATATTAGAGTAATAAATGTTTAAAAACCAGATTCAAAAAATGCTTTCAGGCAGTGCCCGCGTAAAAGAACAGATGATAAAGAGCTGTACGGATGATATAAACCGCGCTGCAGTTATTATGATAAAGGCTATCTCCGGCGGGAATAAGATTTTATGGTGCGGGAACGGAGGCAGCGCTGCAGATGCTCAGCACATGTCCACGGAATTGCTGGGCGGCCTGCGCGATCACGGCCGCAGAGCAATTGCTTCCCTGGCTCTTACAACTGATACTTCATTTATAACAGCCTGGACGAACGATACAGATTACGAAACCGTATTTTCGCGTCAAATTGAAGGTCTGGGGCTGGCCGGAGACGTATTAATTGCCATTTCCACCAGCGGCAATTCAGCAAACATAGTTCAGGCGGTTAAAAGGGCCCGGGCCCAGGCTTTAAAAACCATAATTCTAACCGGTGGTAAAGGGGGCAAACTGAAAAATATGGGGGATGCTGTAATTGTCATACCCAGTTTTGATACCCAGCTGATCCAGGAAGGACACCTGGCCGCGGAGCATATTCTTTGTGAACTGGCGGAAGCTTCTTTATCGAAATAATCCATGGAAACGCATCTCCAGGATTATTTACTTACCCTGCGTGTTGAAAGAAATTTATCACCCCAGTCCATCAGCGCCTACCAGAGTGATCTGAAACGCTATTTAAATTTTTTAACCACAGCTTTTAAATTGAAAAATGTACCGGAAATTAATCAGTCCCATATTCGCTCCTACTTAAGAGAATTGTCAAATGCCCACCTGGCGCCCTCCAGCATTCGCCGTTTGCTTTCATCGATCCGGTCTTACCATGTTTTTTTGAATGCTGAAAATATATGCCTGGAAAATCCCACCCTATCTCTCGATTTTCCGAAAATACACAAAAAACTGCCCCAGGTTTTAAGCGTTCGTGAAATTGAACAGATTATTAGCAATATTCCGGATACACATCCCCTTTTTTACCGGGATACTGCCATTCTGGAAATTTTATATTCCTGCGGATTAAGGGTTTCGGAATTATGTAATCTGCGGGTAGATGATCTGCTCCTGGATTCTGAAATGATGCAGGTTACGGGCAAAGGCAATAAAATGCGCCTGGTTCCAATTGGCGGCCGGGCTCAGTTATGTCTTAACAACTATATGAAATTTCTGCGTCCGGGATTAAAAGGGCGGCGCAGGGCGGAAGGAATTATATTTTTAAGCAATAATGGACGTCAATTAACACGCATGGTAGTTTGGCTTATCTTAAAAAAATGGGTGTTTGAGGCCGGCATCAATAAACGGGTCAGTCCCCATACATTACGTCATTCCTTTGCCACCCATTTATTGGAAGGGGGAGCAGATTTAAGAATTGTTCAGGAACTGCTGGGACACGCGGATATATCTACCACCCAGATTTACACGCATTTGAATAAAGACCATTTAAAGGAAGTGCACAGGACTTTCCATCCGCGCTGGTAAAATTGTATTTAATTAAAAATTGGAGTAAAATAGAATAATGATTAATAAATTTGAATCCGGCCGGTTTTTATCCGGTCCTGTAGAAGATTCCGGTATTGCTGTAAACGGTAAAGCGGAGTATAAGCATGTTATTTAGACTGCCTCCGGAAATCCTGGTTATATTATTGCCTGTCCTGGTTTTTGCTCTGGTTTTTCATGAATTTGCACACGCCTGGATGGCTGATAAACTGGGGGATCCTACGGCCAAATATGAGGGACGCCTGACTTTGAACCCGGCCGCCCACCTGGACCTGTTTGGTTCGCTAATGCTCTTATTTGCAGGTTTCGGCTGGGCCAAGCCTGTGCCTGTAAATACGCGCAATTTAGCCAACCCGCGCCAGGATATGATGAAAATTGCCTTCGCCGGACCTGCCTCTAATTTATTCCTGGCATTTATAGGAGGAACTATCCTCCGAATGCTGGGATTAGGCAATATTTTTGGTACAGTGCTGGTTTGGTTCACCCAGATAAATATAATGCTGGCCGTGTTCAATATGATCCCCATCATGCCCCTGGACGGCTCTCAGATTTTTTCCGGTCTAATGATGCGCCGGAACCCGGATCTGGTAATGAAACTGCAGACCTTCGGTCCCCGGATTTTGATTGGATTAATATTGGTCGGTTATTTTACAAACATATCACCCATCTGGTGGATCATGGGACCTTTTGTTAACTTTTTCATGTTTCTATTTGCCGGGTTATGAAAAAAAAATCGGGGAATAATTATTTTAGACGCATATTACCAAGACACCTGCCGGCCAGATCACTGCTGTGGACAGCGGGAATGGTGATTGTGATAATCTGGTTGATGTATTATTTAAATAAAATTGTAAGCACAGGATAGACGCCGATGAAATTAATAGAATGCGTTCCCAATTTCAGCGAAGGCCGCGACCAGGTAAAAATTAAAATTATTACCGATGCCATTAAAGGGGTTGATGGAATTACCCTGCTGGACATAGATCCCGGTCGGGATACTAACCGCACAGTGGTCACTTTTGTCGGTTCCCCCCGGGCGGTGGAAGAAGCAGCTTTTTTAGGCATTAAAACAGCTGCCGAAATTATTGATATGAGGCTGCATAAAGGCGCCCATGCCCGCCTGGGAGCCACAGATGTCTGCCCTTTTATTCCCATCTCAGGAATTACGGCTGCCGAATGCGTAAAACTTTCCCTGCTGGTTGGGGAACGAGTGGGCCGGGAATTAAATATACCGGTTTATCTATATGAACAGTCGGCCCGGAAAAAGGACCGCGTAAATTTACCTGCCGTCCGTCAGGGGGAATACGAGGGACTTTCTAAAAAATTGAAGGATCCGCACTGGAAGCCGGATTTCGGACCTGCAAAATTCAATGCACGCGCCGGAGCGACAATCCTGGGTGTGCGGGATTTTCTAATTGCCTATAATATAAATTTAAATACGCGGGACAAAAGGCTGGCCGCAGATATTGCTTTTGAACTGCGGGAAAAGGGCCGCTCCGTGCGCATACCTAATCCGGAATCGCCCAATCTTTTGGATGGTGAAATCAGGCGTTATGAAAAAGGCGCTTATCCTTGCGCTTATTGTACAGAAATTTTCCCTGACCCCAAACCCCTGATTAAGCATTCCGCAGATTTACATGACTTTGATTTAAAGGCGCTGTGGAAAGAACATGGCTATAATATCAACAGACTGGAAGGTAAAGCCATGAAAAAACCCGGTCTTTTTAAAGCCGTCAAGGCCGTGGGCTGGTATATGGAAAGCTTTAAACGGGCACAAATATCCATTAATTTTAATAATTTTCGGGTTTCATCCATTCCGGACGTATTTGATGCTGCCTGCCGCTTGTCAGTGGAGCGGGGATTGAGGGTGACCGGCAGTGAATTGGTGGGGCTGGTACCCTTGTCTGCTATCCTGTCCGCAGGCAGGTTTTATTTAAAAAAGCAAAAACGAAGTATTGGCGTAGCACGGGATATGCTGATTGAAACAGCAATCCAGTCACTGGGTTTAAATGATGTAGCTGTTTTTGAACCTGCCAAAAAAATTATTGAATTTGCTGTGCAGGAAAAAGAGCCTGAACTTGTTTCTAAAACCGTCCGGGACTTCTTAGATGAACTTTCTAGCAATAGTCCCGCCCCGGGGGGAGGCAGTGCGGCTGCCCTGGCCGGGAGTCTGGGCGCAGCCCTGGGAGCCATGACAGCAGTCTTGAGTTTTGAAAAAAAGGGTCTGGAAAAATTTCAAGAAATTTTTGAATCAAGGGGTACTGAAGCACAGGAATTAAAAGAAAAACTTTGTGG
Organism: Fidelibacterota bacterium; assembly: GCA_036446075.1. Classification (GTDB taxonomy): domain Bacteria; phylum Fidelibacterota; class Marinisomatia; order Marinisomatales; family TCS55; genus JAZFSI01. Next base: position 2,606 of record JAZFSI010000018.1, on the reverse strand, counting down.
TTTAATTGACGAAGATACGAAAGCCTTTAACGAAGTTATTAAAGCCGGACGCCTGCCCGCCGGTAATGCGGCCGAAAAAGATTTTAAATCCAAGGCTGTAAAAAAAGCCGCCGAAAGGGTACTTGAAGTACCTCTGGAAGTGGCCGGATTATCCTTTAGGGTTATGGAACTGGCTCTGGACCTCGTAGAAAAAGGAAACCCGAATTCTGTCAGCGATGCCGGTACAGCAGCAGAATTGGGCCTGGCCGGTGTGCGCGCAGCGGCCCTGAACGTTTTTATTAACCTGCCCGGGATTGAAGATAAACTTTATGCGCAGAATAAAAGGAGGGAAGTTGAAGTATTAATCAAAAAGGCTCTTTCCCTGCAGACCCGGATTTTCAATAAAACACTTGGAGTTATTGGAAATTAATGGAAATACGCCTATTATCTGAAGATTTAAGGAATAAAATTTCCGCCGGGGAAGTTGTGGAACGGCCGGCCTCTGTGGTGAAGGAATTGATGGAAAACAGCCTGGATGCCGAATCTACCGAAATCTCCATTGTGGTGAATGGCGGAGGCCATAATTTGATCCAGGTGACTGACAATGGACTGGGCATAGAACCGGACTACCTGCCGGCCGCTTTTCAGCGTTACAGTACCAGTAAAATTTCCCGACTGGATGATTTAATTTCCATTCAAACTCTTGGTTTCAGAGGAGAAGCATTGGCAAGTATTGCCTCTGTTTCAGAGGTTTCCGTTTTATCTTCCACCGCCGGCGGAGAGGGTGGTGAATTACATATAAAGCAGGGAGATATTTCACAAGTTAAGCCGGCTCCGGCCCTGACGGGCACCCAGGTTACGGTCAAAAACCTATTCTACAATACTCCCGCCCGGAAAAAATTCTTAAAAAGCCCCCGGATTGAGTTTCGTAAAATTGTCGAAGTAGTTCGCCGTTATGCTCTGGCTTATCCCGAGGTATCTCTCAAACTGATTTCTGATAATCGGGAAATCTTCAATTTACATCCGGAATCTCTGCAGGAAAGGATCGCTGCCGTAATGGACCCCGGTTACCAGGATCAGCTTTTACCTGTAAATTTTTCTAAAGGAGAATACTCAATTACTGGATTTGCGGGCAATTTAAACCTGCTTAGGAACCGTCCCGGAGAGCAGTATATATTTTTAAACCGGCGCTATATACAGAACCGTCTTTTGAATTCGGGAGTATACCAGGCCTACCGCTCAATAATAAAAAGGGGCGAATACCCATATTTTGTCCTTAATCTGGTTGTTCCCGGAAGCCAGGTGGACGTAAATGTACATCCTTTTAAAACAGAAGTCCGTTTTAAAGATGAGTGGCGCATTTTTCATGTCTTGAAATCCAGTCTGGAAGAGGCACTTTCATCCATTTTAGATACAATTCCGGATTTGGAAAAGCCCGCCTTTGGTGTACCTTTTAATTTTGAAAACAGAGGTAATTCTTTTGTTCGGGACTGGAATCAACTGGATGAAAACCAGGCAAAAATATCTTTTGAATCTCAGAATAAAAGTGAAGACCGGTCAAAAGATCTTACCCGGGCCAAATCATATGTTTCCGATCTGGCAGCCCGCCGGAGCAGCCTGGATTCAGGCTTGAGCGGTGACAATATCTGGCAGGTACATACAAAATATATTGTCTCCCAGATAGACAGCGGATTGGTTATCATCGACCAGCACGTAGCCCATGAAAGAGTTTTATTTGAAGAAGCATTGGGAGCGCTGGATTCCAAACCTCTCCAGGCTCAGACCTTGCTGTTTCCGGAAGTTATGGAATTTGCCGCAGACACTTTTTCCGTTCTGCTGGACGTTCTGCCGGATCTTGAAAAAATTGGATTTAGAATGCGGGAATTTGGAAAAAATACCGTTATGGTGGAGGCAATCCCCGCAGAAATGGGCTGGGGCAATGAAAAGCAGATTATCAGGGAAATATTAGATAATTATTTAGAACATCGCAGCCAATACACTTCCGGCCAGGAAGCTGTTGCGGCCAGTTTTGCCTGCAAGGCCGCTGTTAAGGCCGGTGATGTACTCACTAAACAGGAAATGCAGGCTTTGGTAAATCGACTTTTTGGAACAAAACATCCTTATTATTGCCCCCATGGCCGACCAATTATTGTGCAATTATCAATTGAGGAGCTTGATCGTCGTTTTGAACGAATTTAACAGGATAAAATGCAGCCTTCCGCTTTAATTAAAAATACTGCGCTCCTGGCCATCGTGGGCCCCACGGCAGTCGGTAAAACTGCCCTGGCTATCGAAACGGCCAAAAAATTGAACGGGGAAGTTATTGGATTGGATTCAAGACAGATGTATTCCGGCATGGAAATTGGAACGGCCCAGCCCACGGCCCGGGAACAATCCCTGGTGCCCCATCATTTAGTAGGCCTGCGCCTGCCCCATCAGCGCGTGTCAGCGGGTGAATATGCAAAGCTGGTGGAAGGTGTGATTGTAGACATACTTCAGCGCAAACGCCTGCCTATAATTTGCGGCGGCGCGGGTTTATATTACCGGGCCCTGACCAAAGGCATATTCACAGGAAGTAAAACAAATGTATCCCTGCGTTACGAATTGGAAAAAATTTACGAAAAAGA
>JAZFSI010000017.1:0-4493 GCA_036446075.1 Fidelibacterota bacterium | reverse complement strand
CCTGGAAAACCACATGCAGTAAAATATCTCCCAACTCCTCTTTTAAAGCAGCACCGTCTTCTGCATCAACACTTTCAATAACTTCATATACTTCTTCTAAAAAATGAGGTAAAAGTGAGGCGCTGGTTTGCTCTTTGTCCCAAGGGCAGCCATTAGGGCCCCGCAGCCTTTTAACGATAGAATTCAGTTCATCAAATTTATTTTTTCCAGGTTTCATATTTTCAGACATTTTAAATTAATTCTTTCCAGTTTACTTGGTTTAAATATTTTTCTTCCCTCTTTTCCATATCCTTTTTATCAGTCTCCGTATCATCCTTGTAATTTAAAAGATGCAGCGTGCCGTGGATTAATAAACGGGCGATTTCCCGGGCAAATGGTTCACCGAAAGTCCGGGCATTTTCCTTGGCTCTGGGCAGACTGATATAAAGTTCCCCTTCCGGGTCTTTATCTTTATAATCATTTAGGCGGAAAGCAATTACGTCCGTGAACTGTTTAAGCTTAAAAAATTTCTGCTTTAATGCGCTTAATAGTTCATCGTTGCCGAAAATGAGGGATATCGACCCGGCTTTAATCTGGTTGTCTGCTAATACTGTTTTTATAATTGAGCGGGCAGAATTTTCGTCGGGTGATGTTATTTCGGGATCGGAATCAACCTGAATCTTAATCATCAATTATTAGGAGCTACGTGTTTTCCCTCATTATCCTCCGGATACTCAATGCGGATATGATAAATTCCCCTCAGTACCGGGATTAATCCGCTCGTGCCGTCAATAGAGCCTTTAATTTTTGATAGTTCATCCAGGGTCAGGGGGCAATTGCTGAGCTGCCCGGCCGTTATTCTTTTATCAATGATTTTATCGATCATAGCTACAATTTCGAATATATCCGGTGTTTTCAAAGATCTTACAGCGGCCTCAATGGCCTCGCATAACATCAATATACCGGTTTCTTTAGAATTCGGTTTTGGTCCGGGATAGGTAAAGGCCCGCGCTTCTACTTTTTGAGTACCGGCTTCCGCTTTGGCAACGCGGTAAAAATATTCGACTTTGGATGTCCCGTGGTGCATGGGTATAAAATCACTCACAATGGCCGGCAGGCCGTATTCCTTGGCCAGGGATAATCCTTCTGTTACGTGGTTCTTAATAATCTTGGCGCTCATCACGGGTGTCAGTTTATCATGTTTATTTTCACCGGCGTATTGATTTTCAATAAAATATTCCGGCCTGACCATTTTACCCACGTCGTGATAATAAGCTCCGACCCGGCATAGCAGAGAATTAGCACCGATGGCATCGGCACAGGCTTCAGCCAGGTTGCCCACAACAATGCTGTGGTTAAAGGTACCGTTTGCTTCCTGCTGGAGGCGCTTCAGCAGGGGATGCTGAAAATCAAGCAGTTCAATCAGGGTCAAGTTGGTGGTAACACCGAACGATATTTCCAGCAGTCCTATAAAACCATAGGTTACAATGGGCGCCAGAATACTGATAACGGTCAAATAAATCATATCCATACCCATTGCATTCCATTCATGGCCTTTGAATAAGCCATGGCCCAATACAATGGTGCCGCTGGCCAGCAATAAGGCGAATATGGCTGTAAACAGCTGGCTGCGGGTTCTAATATTGCGTACGGAATAAATTCCCACAGACGAAGTAAACAGGGAGGTAACAATAAATTCTACATTATTACCGATCAAAAGACCAACCATAAGTACAATCGAGGTAGTACCCATAAATCCAATCCGGGCATCAAACATAATGGTCAGTACCAGCGCCCCCACCGTAATGGGGATTAAATATTCCGATAGCTCGAGACGAATAGCAAATAAATATGCCAGGGCTACTTCCACTACAAAAATAAGAGATATCAGGAAAATCATTTTCCAGTCGTTAAAAACATTGGTTCTATAAGACACTAAAAAAGTGAAGAAGAAGGATATTATAACACCAATGACCATCAGGCGTCCCAGATATGAGAGGGCCAGGACTTTACCTGATTGAGTTCTTTCTCTTTTATCCACAGCCAGGGAAAGAGAGTTCAATTTCTGCAAGACATCCTCTGTAATGCGCGTATTTCTATCAACTATCCGTTCATTTTTAAGGACAATTCCCCGATTTAATGGAACCCGGTCCTGCCGTGCATTTTGCCGGCGTTCCGTGGTTTCCTTATCGTAAATCAGGTTCGGTTCCATGAATTTCACCACCATTCCATAACCTAATTCACGGCGAAAATCCTGTTCATTTTCAAATAAGGCAGTTACTTCAACCTTGGCCCTGGTCCAGGCCTGCTGTAAATCATTGTAAGTGCCCGGATCTGTTAATTCAGGAGCATCTTCCGCATTTATGGATACGGCAACTTCAGAAGATATAATTGCAGATAAATTTATGTCGTAAATGCCTTCGGCCCAGCGATTCCTGCAAATCTGTATAATATCTGCTTCCAACTGGTCAAGGTCCAGGGTATCGGTCTGAGCCAGATCCGGATTGATCACTCTGTTCCAGTTTTCATTGCCTAAGGCAAAGGGAGCATTCAAGTAGAGATTATTCATAAGTACCGCTACAGAGGCGCTGTCAGACTGAACCACGGTCCGCACTGAATCAAAGAGGGTAGTAAAACGATTGCGGTAGAGTGCATCCTTAGAAGCGGAAAATTTACTTTGTGCCTGGCGGATGTCCTTAACTATCTGAATAAATGTCTCGACAGCCCCAATTTGTTTGTCTACAACTTCATGGGTGCGTGTAAAAATGAAAGGTACAGATTTGAGAGCATCATCCAGATCAAGCTGGAGTTCTGTTTCGGTTTTTAAAATAGGAAAATTAAAGGGAGATATGATGGGGTCCGGAGTAATATCGTTAAGTTGATAACTGTACAGTAATGATTTACCGCCGGGGAAAAATAGTGAAACAATAATAGCCAGTATCAGCAGAATGGACAGCTGCCGCCAATAGGTTTGGCGTAAATGCGAGAAACGCTGAGATAATGGAGGTTTATTTTTATATTTAGCCATACAGCTCTAGAGCGGAATTTATAATATTTTTGGCGATAATCAACCTCTGGACCTCGCTGGTGCCTTCGCCGATTTCCAAAACTTTTGCATCCCGGAAAAATCGTTCCACTTCGTATTCTTTCACGTAACCGTACCCGCCGAAAACCTGGATGGCCTCAGTAGTGGTGCGCATGGCAGTTTCACTGGCAAACAATTTCGCCATGGCAGCTTCTTTGGTTACGTCCCGGCCCTGATCTTTCAGCCAGGCCGCATGGAAAGTCAACAGTTTAGAAGCTTCAATCTCAGTAGCCATATCCGCCAATTTAAAACCCACAGCCTCAAACTTGTAAATTGGTTTTCCAAAAGCTTCTCTTTCCAGAGAATATTTTAAAGCTCGTTCATAGGCCCCCCAGGCAGTTCCAACGGACAAGGCCGCAACAGAAATACGTCCTCCTGTCAGTGTTTTTAAGAATGTTTTAAAACCCTTGCCCGGATGGCCCAGCATATTTTCTTTAGAAACACGCATATCTTCAAGGAAAAGCTGGCGCGTATCGCTGGCTTTCCAGCCCATTTTCTTTTCCGCCGGACCGATTCTTAATCCTTTTACATCAGTATTAACAATAAAAGCGCCAATCCCAAGGTCCTTTCCGTTCTCAATAATTTTCGCCGTCAGTGTAAGCACTCCGGCCACACCCGCATTGGTGATAAATATTTTACCCCCGTTGATTATATAATCATTTCCATCTTTTACGGCCGTTGTTTTAGTAGCGCCGGCATCACTGCCGGCCTCAGGTTCTGTCAGTCCAAAAGCACCTAGAATTTTTCCGGAAGCGAGCTGGGGGATGTATTTCTGTTTCTGCTCAGGCGTGCCTGCCAGTAATATGGGCATGGTCCCTAAAGAAGTATGGGCAGCCATGGTAATGGCCACGGAAGCATCTGCCCGGGCTAATTCCATTACAGCAGCAGCATAACCCACCATATCCATGCCTGCTCCGCCGTATTCTTCCGGAATAGGAATGCCCATCATTCCCAGTGCAGACATCTGTTTTACCAGTTTCTTGGGAAATTCACCTTTTTCATCCAATTCCTGCGCCACAGGCGCTACCTCATTTTGAGCAAATTCTCTGACCATATCCACCAGCATCTTATGTTCATCCGTATAAAATAAGTCATTCATAAAACTCATCCTTTATAATATTTTTAATCATCATTCAACCCCCAAAAAAGAGTCAGAAGTTAACAGGAAAAAGATGTCAGAAACCAGAGACCAGAAGTCAGAAAAAGTTTGTAAATCGTTGATAATTAGAAAAATTTCTTCTCTTTACTGAAAAATCTGTGATTTTTCACTTCACAGAAAATATTCGGAGAATATTTTCTCCTCACGGAAAAAATTCAGAGAATTTTTTACCGTTACCCGTCACCCGTCACCGAAAAAATCATAGATTTTTTCTTCTTCCCCTACCATCTAATTGCGGCCGACGCCCAGGTAAATCCCGCCCCAAAAGCA
>JAZFSI010000016.1:0-10748 GCA_036446075.1 Fidelibacterota bacterium | reverse complement strand
AGGCATAAAACAGGTCTTTTTCGCTGCGGGCAAAAATATGGGGCGCTCCATAATCATCAGTAAAAACCTCTACCTTTTCCTGCAGGTTCGACAAGTGAACTTCTCCACTGTAATTCGGCAGAGGATGATCTAGATAAACTTTTAAAATCACTAATAAAAATATCAAGACGCCAATTATCCAGACGCTTGTCTGCTTCCAATATTTTAACATTTAAATCATTCCCGTATTTTTTACTTTCTTAACCAGCAGCTGTCGCCTTCTGACGGTAGAAGCAGGTGAAATATAAAACCTCACGTTTAGTAATGGAAGAATATATTAAATTTAAATTGCAGGATAATTCTCAAAAATATGTAATTTTTTCACCTAATATTCAAACCTTTAACATGTCTTATTTTAAAAACTTTCTCGGGCCTTTTCCTAAACAGCGTCAGCACGGCGCCTGGGCCATGTTTCTAGTCCCGGCTTTTTTGGCTTTATTTTTAAACCCAGCCCTGGTCTATTCTTCGTTGCTGTTGATATTCAGTTTTATCCTGATTTTTCTGGCTCATCAGCCGGCCAGCAAATTTCTACGGTTTTTAAAAAACAAAGGCAGGCCGGACTCCCGGTCATTCCTGTGGGTTCTATTACTGGCAGGCTCCGGTTTTCTTATCTCCGGTTACCTGCTCGTCCATTATCAGCGTTGGAACGCCTTAATATTGGGTGGAATTGTGGGCATTCTGCTTTTGATGCATCTCTGGATGACTTTAAATAAAGAGGCTCTGTCTATCACCGCAGAACTGATAGGGGTTCTGGGCCTAACAGCTTCGGCTCCCTTTATTTATATTTTTAACAATGTTTCTTTAGGTGCAGAAGGCTGGGTTTTGTGGATGCTTAATTTTCTTTATTTCAGCGGCAGTATTTTTTACATCAAATTAAAATTGCGTTGGCAGCCCTCTCATCCTGAACCAAGTTTTCCCGGTAAAATAAAGGCCGGCAAACTTCTGATAATTTTCAGTATTTTTTTAATTCTTTACCTGTTTTTCACCATACAAATAAGGGGATATTCCTGGCTTTTTATGGTTGCCTTTTTACCTTTTTTCCTGAAAGCCGCCTATGGACTGATAAATTGGAATACAAACGGTAGACAAAAGCCCAAATCGGTCGGTCTTTTAGAATTGAAGCATTCTATGATCTTTTTGTTTTTAACCCTGTTAGCTTTCCATCTACCTCTCTAAATAATGCCCGAACTGCCGGAAGTTCAGACTGTGGTTAATTTCCTGGAACCATTACTCCGGAATAAAACATTTGATTCGATTTTACCTGAAAGAAATTTCAATAAAGTACTGGTGGGTAAACCGCTTGAATTTTTCAAGAACCAATTAAAAGGCCAGAAAGTCACCCGCGTTTGGCGCCGCGGTAAATATATTGTCCTTGATCTGGCAATTGGTCATTTGCTTATTCATTTGCGCATGACCGGTCAGCTTTTTTTGAAACCACCGGAATCTGAAACCAAAAAACACATCCGTGCCGTTTTTCAATTTATGGACGGACCTACAATGTACTTTAAAGATACGCGCAAATTTGGACGAATTACTTTTATGGAATCATTAGATTCCCTGAATTCGCGCCTGGGGCTGGAGCCTTTATCTGAAGCATTCACGGCAGAATGGCTATATAGGGGTTTTAAATCCAGAAATCGTATGCTAAAGGCGCTTCTGCTGGATCAAAGTTTTATTGCCGGTCTGGGAAATATTTATGTCGATGAATTTCTCTGGTCGGCCGGAATCCATCCCCGTTCAATCTCCAGCCGGCTGGGGCGTCAAAAAATCACACGGCTGCACAGTGCCATAATATCTGGTTTAAAACAGGCTATAAAACTCAAAGGAACCACCATCATCAATTTTACTTTCGGTGATGGGGCTTCCGGCTCATACCAGGAAAACCTCAAGGTGTTCGGGAAACAGAAAACCCCCTGTCCGCGTTGTAAAACATCCCTTAAAAAGATTTATACGTCCCAGCGGGGAACCCATTTTTGCCCCCGCTGTCAAATCAAACAATAGACTTCAGCGGAAGGAAAATAGTTACGAGTGACGTGTGACGAGTAAAAAAAGAAATCAGACGGGAAAAAGTAAATAGTAAATAGTTTGTAGAAATATTTTTTACCGTCAACCGTCACCGGGAAAAATTTCTGATTTTTCTAATTCCCAGATCTTTTAGCCTTTACAATAGCGGCTTTTATTTTTCCTCTTAAGACTCGGCTGTCAAGAGCATTGATTTCGTCCATATTACCGTCTAGTCCGGCAGTTATGAGGCGCTTAATTACATCATCTTCGTTTTCTGTTTTTGCAGGCATTTTATTGGAAACAGCCGTTGGGGGCTGTTCGGGTCTGGCGGGTCGCTCAGCTGAGCCGCGTTTAATTTTTACCAAAAGCGCTTTGGCTTTTCCTCTTAAGACCCGGTCTGTCAGATTATTTACAGCATCCTCATTTCCGTCTAAGAATTCATTAACTGAATGAGCGACTAAATCATCCTTGTTTGCAAAAATAGTAGAACTTTCAGGTCCGGAAGAATCTGCTGTCTCGACCGCGGGGCTGACTTTTCCTTCTTTACCGGCCAAAACGGCAACCATCTCGTCCGGCAGATTTCCGCCCTCTCGTTTTACTTTTACCAGGGCTGCTTTAGCCATTCCCCGCGTTGGTTTATAGGTTATTGCGTTTATGACATCCATGTTTCCATCCAAGCCTGCCTGCACTGCCCGGGCGATGATAAAAGCAGGACTTAGGCTGGTTTCGCTCTCTAATTCACTGTCTGATTTCGGCAATTCTTTTGTTTTTTCCCGTGGTATAAAATATCCCAGGTTTTCCAGAAGATGTGATTTTTTACCGGAAAAACCCCACACAGTTAAAAAGGAAAATAAGCCGCGGCTGCGGCGCACACAGGCCAGTTCAGTTGTTTCTCCATTGCTCTTAAGATCAAAGCTGACCTGCTCGATGTGCAATGGACTGAATTTCATTTCCAATAAAAGCTGCTTATTTTTATCAAATGTCAGAATTCTGCTCTTGAACGGCGGAAGAAAGTTTGTGGTCCGTAATCTAAAAGATGCACCGGGTTCAAAAACAAAACGGTCAAAAGAGAATCCATGTACATATCTGTTGGAATTAACCACAGGCAGGAGGCGTTTTATGCCAGGGAACCAGTTATTATATCTTTCAAATGCCGTCAACGCCTTCCAGACGCTTTCAGTGCTCACCGAAAATTCATGTTCAATTGTGGTTTCTGCTGAAAAAATGTTATAAAACGAAAAAAGCCGGCTATTGATCCGGGGATTATTATTTATGTCCGCCACAAAAAATATAACGGTGAGAATTAATAGAAACACAACAAAAAGTATAAACATAATTGATCTTTTCTGATTTAATTAGAAGGCAAAGTTTACAAGGACTTCAGCAATTCAAAAATGATTATTTACGGTTCCGTGGCAGCCTGCGGAGTAAAAGATTTCGGGTTTATTGAAAGTGGCCCTGTACAGTCGCTTCGCTTCTACAGAACCCGATATTTAAACTGAAATATTCCTTCCCCTGGAATAACGTCCAACTGTTCTTCCAAGACCAATTTCAGTTCATTTACCTGTCCGTCAAAAAGTGGAATTCCTTTTCCGAAAATAAAAGGGTGAATTGTTAGATAAAGGTGAGTTAAAAAGGCTGAAAAGCGGGCATTTGTTTTTCCGCCCCCGGCAATAAAACATTTTTCTGAATTGAGGTTTTGGAGAACTTTTTCCGGATCGTTATTCCTATGGATAACATGGATATCCCGCCCCTTAAGATCTATCAGCATGGTTTTAAAAGTGTTGGAGCCCATAATTACCGGCCAGCCCATTGTCAGTTCTTTAAACAATGGTAAATCTCTGGACCAGGTAATAATTTCATTTTTATGGCGGGCGATGAAACCATCCGCCGTTACCGCCGCTATAAGGATTACCTGCATGGTTCAGGTTGTGGCTGTTGTGCGGTCTGGCATTGTTTTTCAGGGACCTTGAAATTCAGATTTTATTAATGCTTCCTGCGATCACTGTTGTGAGTTTTTCCGGATCTATGTACTTTTTTATGGCCGAATTTATTTCTTCCAATGTCAGGTTTTGAATCAGCCCCGGGAATCTATCTAAATATTCAATTTCCCGGCGGCGCTCAGCATTCATTAGAATCTGGCCGGCCAGGCCGTCAGTTGTATCAAGATTTATTTTAAAAGCTCCCGAAATTGTATCTTTCTTGGCTTCCAATTCTTCTTCATAGATACCGTGTTTAAACCAGCTAAGTAGCTGCTCCAGGGTGGCCTGCTTTCCGGTTTCAACCAAATCAGGAGCAAAGGTGGCCTGAACATTCCAATATCCATCGTTTCCGAAATCAACACCGGCCAGACCGGAACCGATACCATAGGTCAATCCCTGGCGGTCCCTTACGGTCTGCATCAGGCGCGCCGAAAAGTTTCCCCCTAAAATGTAAACCGCCATCATTAAAGCATAAAAATCTTTATGGTCCCTATGTATACCGATGGATTGTCCCAGATACATGTCAACGCTCGTTTTTCCGGGTATTTCAATATTCTTTTGTTTTTCTTCCCTCTCATAAGCCTTTAAGCAGGGATCCGGAAGTTTAAGCGGTGATTTCTGCCAGCTGTTAAAATGTTGATCCAATTCTTGTTTAAATTGATCATGATTTATATCTCCAACAGCGGCAACCAGCATGTTTCCTAAGCCGTAATTTTTATTATGGAAGGATTTTAAATCTGCAGTTGTGAGGGTTTTAACCAGACTTATGGCTTCAGCCGTTGACGGAATAAAGTTCGCATGACCAGGGGGATAAAGCTGCCGTAAAAACGATATGGCGGCCTGCTTCTGAGTATTTTCCAGTGATCTTTCCAGATTACCAACTAAACGGATTTTTAAAGTTTCTAATTCATCGCCGGAGAAGGCCGGATCCCGAATCTGTTCTGCCAGAAGCTGAAGCAGCAGAGGCACGTCATTTTTCAAACAATAACCCGTAAAATGGACATGATATTTATCATTCGAGAAATTCAGAACAGCGCCCACATTCTCCAATTTTTCACTGATCTTGAATTTATCCTGCCTGCCGGTGCCTTTATCCAGCATGGCTGAAACAAGATCAGAAGTTTTTAGGCTCCGGGGCGGACTGAATACAGCGCCTCCTAATAAACTGCCCGTTATGGTAACAACATCTTTAACTTTTGTTTTCAGAGTAAATAACTGCAGGCCGTCAATAACTGCCTCAGCCTTTACCCGCTCAGCAAATAAATAAGATTCAGGCATTTTTTACTTCCTTCTCCTTTGGAATAAACCAGCCGGTTGTGCTTTGATCCTCTAATAAATATTTTTCTGCAATCTGCTGAATGTCTTTAGCCTTAACTTTCTCGATTTTTTCCAGAAAGGTTGTATAATAAGTCCAGTCTCCAACCGCTATTGCTTCATTTAAATTTGAGGCGACTGAGTAGGAACCGTCCCGGCTGAAAGCCGCGTCTGCACGAATCTGGGCTTTGGCCCGCTTAATTTCTTCCTGAGATACGCCATTTTTAATGATTTTATCATATTCATTAAAAATAATTTTTTCTACCCGGGCGTGTTTTGTTCCGGGAATGAGAGTGACGTAAGCGATAAATAATCCATTATCGCGAAATGGAAAATCAAACATGGAGAGTGAAGATCCCAGGCCCGCATCAATTATTTTCTTATAAAAACGGCTGGGTTTCCCATTCCCCAGAATATTGGAAAGAATTTGGAAGGCATACATGTCTTTATGTGGGCCGGGAGGTGTTTTATGGGCTATTCCAACCAAGCCGGTCTGTCCCGGACGTCTGATGGTAAACCGGCGGCTGCCTTCCTGCGGAGGTTCTTCAGTATACATCCTCGGAATTGGGACAGGGCTGGCGGAATGTTCCCCAAAATATAACTTAACCAAATCCAGCGCTTTGTCTTTTTTAAAATCTCCAATAATAGAAACTGTAGAATTGTTAGGCCAGTAATAGGTGTCATAAAACTGTTTCAGTCTGGCGGTGCTTATGTTTTCAATATCTGTGCGCCAGCCAATTGTGGAATGATGGTAGGGGTGCGCCTGGTAGGCTGTAGCCCAAATGTTTTTATCCAAAACGTTAAAAGGGCTATTTTCACCTCTTTCAAATTCGTTTCTAACTACGGTCATTTCCGGCTGGCGATCCTCATCTTTTAAAAAAGCATGGCGCATGCGGTCTGCCTCAATTGCAATGGCTTTTTCCAGGTGATCACTGGGAACTATTTCAAAATAATTGGTGCGGTCATACCAGGTTGTGGCGTTTACCTGGGCACCGATATTCTGCAGTTCGCTCCAGATAGAAGTATTCTTTTCCTTATTATAATTTCGCGACCCTTTAAACATGAGGTGCTCCAGAAGATGAGTAGAGCCCGTATAACCCACAGCCTCATTTCTAGAACCCACATGATAGGTGACCATAAAAGTAACCACCGGCGCCGAATGGTCTTCTAATAACAATACGGTCAGGCCATTTGAAGTCAAAGTATATTCATCAATTCCTGCTGAAGATTTTTTGTATTTGAAATCTGTTTTTTTAAGTTTTCTCAATTAAATCCCTGTAAAGTCAAATTAAAGTGAATCCGGCTCCCGGGATGGAGCCCTGAAATAGCTGCTCAACGTCGTTGCCGCGCTTGTTTTAAATCAAACCTGCCAATTCCTGGAGCAGGCGCCAGTTTTTTAAACGATCTTCCTGGGCCAGCTTGAGTGTTTTGCTGGGGTTGCCGTCCCGGTCGAATTGTTTTGCAAAACGTCCTTCTGTACGGGCAAACTCAATAAAATCAACCTGCTTACCGGTTTTAGGATTTACATACCAATCTTTGTTTTTAGCAGGATTGCCCTGGAGACTGAGTCTGTCAGACAATTTATTACCTGCTTCCGGGTCGTGTATTAAGAGTGGGAAAGCTCTAGTGTCCGCCGCCAGTTTGGCTTGATGAACGGCCAGGTCGTCCGCCACACCATGTTCAGGCTGACAGGTTGTATAAACATTAATTAACGCAGGGCCTTTATATTCATTCGCCCTCATAATTGCCTTATAAAAATGGTTGGCGTGAGCTGGAGTTGTCTGGGCCACGAAAACATTTGGATGCATCAATGCTATATTTGCCAGTTCTTTACGGCTTTCTACCTTGCCCTGAATTTTCCTTCCAAAGGCCGCCATTTTTGCTTCCTGGGAAAGATAAGTCGCTGTTGAGGCCTGCCCTCCTGTATTGGAATAAACCTGTGTATCCAAAACCAGTACATTGATGTTCATTCCCGAGGTCAGCATTCTAGATAATGACTGGAATCCAATATCGAGCATGGCACCGTCTCCGCCAATAACCCATAATTTTTTATCATGCCATCCCATTTGATTCCAGCGGCCCCTAATACCCATTGCATCTGCCGGACTGTTTTCGAATAGAGAATTAGTCCAGGGTACCAGAAATGGATTATAGGGATATGTTGAGCCATATACTGTATTACAGCCGGTGGAGGCTACCAGTCCCATGCTTTCTGCTCCATATACAAATCCCGTGGCGCTAAGCATCATTCGTAAAGCCGTACCCTCGCCGCAGCCCATACAGGATCCTGCCCCGCCCACATACAGAAGAGAATCGTTGGCCAGCATCATGTCTACCAGTACTTTTTCATTTACATATTCGGCAGGCGTCGGCCCCAATGATCTATAAAAATCAAAAGCATTTTTATATTTTTCTGTGGTCTCATTATTTTTGGTGATCATATTCAGGGCCGCGTGATCACCGCAGGCAACTACACATTCAGCACAGCCCTTACATTTTGACGGGTCGATAAATATTCCGAACAGGGCCGGTTCCAGGCCTTGCTTTTCCGGAACTTTTGAGAATTTATTTGTTTCGGCCCATTGCTTGGATACCCAGCCTTTCAATTCACCGGATTCAATTTTATTTAAGTGCTTTTTTAAGTCCGAAGCCGGGATTGCCTTGCCAAGAATGGCAGTGTCCGGACATTGTGTAACGCACTCCATGCAGCCCACACAATTATCTGCTGTTAATTCGGGAATTTCTGTGGAAATATAGCTGAAATCTCTCAGGGCTGCCGTTCCGGCCGGGATTAAACTGCGGGCCAGCCCCGTATCCGCCGGGAGTCCATCTTCGGCTGTCCCATTATTATAAGCGCCTACGATTCTTTCATTAAAATCGGCCACGTCCAGAATGTCCCAGGCTGTATGTTTGTTTTTTTCTTTAATTACAGCGTTCATGCCGAAACCTCAGCTCTTTCAATTTTTTTATCGCCCAATTTTTGAATGGTTTCTTCCGAAATGTGCAGTACTTCGGAATAACCCCGGCGTACAGCCTGGAGGTTGTCTTTAACAACCTGGTCTCCTTTTTTTCCGAAATATTTCTTTATTGATCGTTCAACTCCCGCCATTAATTCATCTACCGTAATATTTGATTTTTCAACAAACGGCGTGGATTTTAAAAATATGCCCAATAGAACAATGCCCTGCATCCTTTGTATCAGTTCCGGCCGGCTGGAAACTTCTTTAGCTATTTTAACCGTATCCAGTGCCAGAATGCGAATCTTCCGTTTTTTAATATCAGCTTGTGCCCAGGCAGGTATATCGGCCCAGATTTCCTGTGGTTTGACTTTTGGTGTCTGTACAAAAAGAAGTCCTTTTTCCCGAAGCCCCTTGAGCGGGTTGGCCAGGTTAAATGAATTCACGTCATTAAGAGGTACAAAATCAACAAATTCAAGCTCATTGTGGGTCCGGACTCTTTCCGGGCTGACGGTCAGATAATAAGTGGTGGGTAATCCTTTTTTCTCCGAACCATACTTAGGATAGGCCTGGACATACATGTTAAACAAATCTTCCACTATTGTTGCAATTATTTTGTTGGTTGTTACAGAACCGTAACCTCCCACAGAATGGCCCCGCATTGAAAAAGTTCCCCCAGGCCGAATGTCGGGATTTTTATCACAGATAAGAGCCAGTTCGTGCTCAATGCCCAGAGCAAAAAATCTTTTACCATCGTTTACCATATTTTCTGCCACAGCAATAATATCACCGGGCCGTACATCCCGCGAACCAAGCCCGGCCGTCCCGGAATAAATTTCTGGAATTACGACTTTACTTTTCCGGGAGATATAAAAATCAACAAATGCAGCTTTTATTTCGCTTGTCAGGGGATTGCTTTCTGCGAGAGGATTATCCATTCGTTCTAATACAGAAAAACCTTTAACGTTCTGGAGCGCTTCCGCAATTTGGCGGCCCGGAAAAGGCCTGAAGGAAGTAACGTGCACAGCCCCCAGTTTAATTCCAAGTTTTTCTCTGATATATCCTATGGATGCGGCTGTTGTTTCAATCATGGAACCCATCCCTACGATTGCCCATTCAGCGTCTTCCATCATATATGAATCAATCAGCCCGTATTTTCTGCCGGTTAAATCCTGAAATTCTGCCATAGCCTTAACCAGGTTTTGCTCGATTTTCCGTATATATTCACGCTGAGCAATTTTTCCTTTCATATATGAATCCTGATTCTGTACAACGCCTGACATGACCGGATGAAAAGGGTCCATAAAATTCACCAGTTTTTCACCAGCAGGTCCAATAAATTTCTCCATCAGCTCCGGTTCCGGTAAAGATACGTTTTCAATTGTATGGGTTGTTAAAAATCCATCCATAATATTAAAAAAGGGCGTAAAGGAATCTTCTGCCGCCCGTCTTGATATAAGGGCCAGATCTCCTGCTTCCTGAGCGTTTCTGCCAAACAGCATGCCCCAGCCGCAATCCGTCACAGCCATGACGTCATCATGCCCGGCATGAACATTGAGAGCCTGGGAGGTCAGGGCTCTGGCCCCAATGTGGAATACAACCGGCAGGCGTTTTCCGGAGATGGTATACAGCACCTCCTTCATAAGCACCAGGCCTTGCCCCGAAGTAAAGTTCGTTACTCTTCCGCCGGTCAAAGCAAATCCTTCACATGTGGTGGCAGAACTATGTTCCGACTCCAGCTCGAGGAATGTTAATTCTTCGCCCCATATATTTTTACCGCCCTGAGATACAATCGCCTGATAACCGGAACCCATGGTGGTTGAAGAAGTAATTGGATATGCACATGCGCCCTGGGAAATGTGTGATTCAACCCACACGACTATTCCTGCTCCATCGGCAGTAGAGCGAATCCCAGGATGCTTAATCTTTGCTTTTTTCATGATATTCCTTGAAAATGAAGCACTGAAATTACCAATTTTGTATTTAATTAACTACAAAAGCAGGATGGGAAAAACAGAGTGACATGGTGAAATTCTTATAAGAATTTCCCGGTCACGGGCGACAAGTAAAAAAGAAGTCCCTGATACAGTCGCCACGCTGCTACACTGCTTCAGTCCTTACAGGGCTGGCCGTTGGCAGATTTCCCGCCCGTCACCTGTTACAGAAAAATCACAGATTTTTCCATCTTCTGAGGAATTGCGTGACAACGCTTTAAGTTATAAATTCCATTTATTATAAAGACCGCAACTCATGAAAAAACCTTATTCATTAAAAGATAACAGATCCGTAACCGTAAGAGATTTAACCACAAAAGATGTGGATATGTCTTTAAATTTTTTCAATTCTCTCCCGGAAATTGAGCGCCGGTATCTGCGCAGCAAGGTAACTGATAGAAACCATATAGAAGCGCGCATTCAGAGTTCGCTCTCCGGGCAAATAATCCGTCGAATTG
>JAZFSI010000015.1:0-10204 GCA_036446075.1 Fidelibacterota bacterium | reverse complement strand
AGAATGATAATCCCGAAGAGGCTAAACGAGTTTTAAACCTGGCTATACAGGTTAATTCCATCTACCCCAAAGCATATGCAAATCTTGGTAAAATCTATTTTGACGATAAAGATAACGAACAGGCTCTGATTAATTTAGAAATGGCCACAGCCCTAAATGATAAGGACGCCATGAGCTGGTTCCGTCTGGCTGGGACGTATAACCTAATGGGCGACTGCGAAAAAGCAATTATGGCTGCCCGTAAATGTACAGAATTAAAATCCCGTTTTGGGGGTGGATGGTTTGAATTGGGCACAGCCGAATGGTGTCAGGGCAAGGGAAATAAAACAGCCGCTTTAAATGCTTTTGAAAAGGCCCGTAATGACCGTAACTGGCGTAAAATGGCGGAATATGAACTTGATCGTGTTAAAAATCCCCAGAAATACGAGAGTTAATTTTTCCAGGTTTACCTATGATAAAAGCAGTCATTTTTGACTTAGACAATACACTTCTGGATTTTATTAAAATGAAGCAGTTCGCTGTAACTGCGGCCATATCCGCCATGATAGAAGCCGGATTAGAAATTGATCCGGACGAGGCATATGAATCTATTTTTGAATTATATATGGAAAAAGGCTGGGAGAATCAGCAAGTCTTCAATGAATTCCTGGAACTTAAAGTCGGCCGCGTCAGCAATAAAATACTGGCGGCCGGTATTGTAAATTACCGCCGGGCCAGAGAAGCCACCTTGATCGTTTACCCAAACGTAAATAAAACCCTGATTAAATTAATGAAAATGGGAATTAAACTATCTGTTGTATCCGATGCGCCCGGCAGGGAAGCGTGGATGCGGTTATATCATTTAAATCTCCATCATCATTTTGACGAAGTACTGACATTCGATGATACGGGAGAACGTAAACCCTCGGCCAAACCTTTCCGGATGGCTTTAGAACAATTAAAGCTGGAACCTGAGGAAATACTGATGATCGGTGATTGGCCGGACAGGGATGTTGTAGGAGCTAAAAAATTAGGAATCCGTACTATTTTCGCCCGCTACGGTGATACTTTCGGTACTATTGAATCCGGTGCAGATTGGGACGTAGACGATATTTATGAAATTGTTAATATCATTAAGGAATTGAATCACGGCTGAATATTTTATAGGCACGGATATTGTATCTGTGCCCCGTATTGCCGAAATCCTCGAAAAAGGCGGAACCCGTTTTGAACAGAGAGTCTATACGGATCGAGAAATTTCATATTGCCGCAGTAAAGCATCTCCCGCCATTCATTTTGCTGGTCGGTTTGCAGCCAAAGAAGCATTGAAAAAAGCATTTATGTCTGCAGAGGTAAAACAGGTTCTATCCTTCAGTAATATCGAAATAACCAATAATGATTCCGGTGTTCCTCAAGTCCATATGCATTATAAAAATTTACAATTTATCGACCTGAAGGTGAGTATATCCCATAATTCCGACCAGGCCGTTGCTTTTGCTCTATTGAGATTATAAATTGCGTCTGCTTACTTCAAAACAAGCCCGTCAGCTTGATTTAGAAACCATTAAAAAGGGCGTTTCGGGGAGGGTATTAATGGGGCAGGCGGGTAAAGCAGTTGCCCAGGCAGTTAAAGAAATTACAGCGGGAAAACATGACCAGCATATTTGCATTCTATGCGGCTCAGGAAATAATGGCGGTGACGGATTTTCTGCAGCAGTAAAACTTGCAGAATGGGGATATAGAATTTCTGTTTATTCATTGCCGAAAGCAGATGAAATCAGGGGAGATGCAGATTTCTATCATAAAATCTGCCAGGATTCTAAAATAAGTATTTTTTACGGTATTAAACTTCCTCTTAATTTTCCGATTTTCCAGGTGGTTATCGATGCCCTTTTAGGCACCGGTTTTAAAGGTAAACTCAAGAAAGAAATCCAGCCCTGGATAGAATGGGCAAACCGCCAGAAAAGTAAAATTATTGCAGTTGATATTCCATCCGGCGTAAATGCCGATTCCGGTAAAATTGATCCATTGGCAATTCGATCTGATTTAACTATTTCCATGGGTCATTTAAAAGTTGGGCTGACGTTGGAACCGGGTAAAAGCCATAGCGGAAATAAAAAAGCCGCGGATATCGGTCTGTTAAAGGATTTATCATCTTTAGAAGCTCGAAAATGGTCCTTACTGACTGAATTTGATACAAGAGCCATATTGAAGCCAATTAATGTTCAGACTAATAAATCTGAACAAGGAAAAGTTTTGTTTATAAGCGGTTCGGCCGGTAAAACAGGTGCGGCGTATTTATGCGCTGCAGCAGCTCTTCGAACCGGTGCCGGTCTCACTATAAGTGCAGCGCCTTTTTCCTTGAATTCTATTTATGAAAATAAAATTACAGAAGGCATGACTTTTCCTTGTGAGGACAAGGGCAAGGGCAGACTGACTTCCGAAAATTTTGAAACCATATCTACCTGGTTTGACTGGTGTGACGTTGTTGCTGTTGGACCGGGTTTGGGAGCAGCTGTTGATACTTTAGAACTGGTTAGATTAATAATCGAAAAATCTACCAAGCCCATTGTTCTGGATGCGGATGGTTTAAAAGTTTTAATTAAATATCCGGATTTACTTGAGAAAGCGGCGTGTGAAGTAATTATAACTCCCCATTATGCGGAATTTGCAAAAATATCAAACCTGCCTTTAAAAAAGATTCAGGAAAATCCTCTGGAAACGGCTCATAAATATTTACAGGATTCGGAATGTATTCTAGTCTTAAAAAATGCTCCTACCTGTATTTTTTGGAGGGATGAAGGATATATAAACTCCACGGGCAATCCGGGATTGGCTACAGCGGGGACAGGGGATATTTTAACGGGTATGATTGCAGGCTTTTTGGCTCAAGGCGGCAATCCATTAGAAGCGGCCCGGTTAGGTGTTTATTTCCATGGTCTGGCCGCGGATCTGGCTGCGGAAACGTTAAGCCAAAGAGCTCTGATCGCTTCTGATTTATTTAATGAAATTCCAAAAATGTTTAAAAATTATGAATAAATTAAAATTTCGATTATTATTACTGGCTTATATGATTTTAATAATTTCCATCAGCAGTATTCCTCAGCACTCTCTCCCAAAAACATTTTTACTAACCTGGGATAAAGGACTGCATATGATTGAATATTTCGTGCTTGGAATTCTTGCTATAAAAAGTATAAACGGAGTAACATTCAAGTCTGTATTACTGGTAGTTTTTTTCGGAACACTATTTGCCGTTATGGATGAATATTTACAATCATTTATTTCAGGACGCATGTCCAGCGGATTCGACGTCCTGGCTGATTTTTTCGGCATAACTCTGGGTGCCCTGATTTTTAGAGAAAAAAAGAAGTGACCTGTCCATGATTAAAAGAATTTCCATTAAAGATTTCGCCATTATTAAAGAAGCGGAACTGGATTTAAAAACAGGATTAACGGTTATAACAGGAGAAACCGGGGCGGGGAAATCAATTTTCTTAAGAGCCCTGGCAGTAGGTTTAAGCGCAAAAGCAAAAAGAACCGATGTACGCAGCGGCTGTGACCGTGCAGTTATTGAAATTGAACTTGATGCTGCCCGGGATAATCAAATTATCCGGCGTATTATTTCAAAAACAGGCCGAACCAGATCATTTATTAATGATGAACCGCTGCCGGAAGCTGAATTTCATGCTAAGACTGCAGCACTGGCCGATTTTCATGGTCAGCATGAACAACAGTATATCCTTAATGCCGGTACGCATTTGGAATTCCTGGATAATTTCTGCGGGCATGATCAGGAACTTAAGAAAACTACTGCTTGTTTTATGACCATGGAGCAGATGAAAAAAGATTTGGATCTGGCTTTAATCGCAGCCTCAGCCGCCGCAGACAGGCAGGAACTGCTGAATTTTCAAATTAAGGAAATTGAAATTATAAACCCTCAATTGGGTGAAGATAAATCCCTTACAAAGGAATTTCGATCACTTAACAATGCCGAAGAATTGATTAAAACCGCGGTTAGGCTAAACCAGTCCCTTTCCGAAAACGAACATTCAATTTATCAACAGCTTTCATCAGCTTTAAAAGATTTGAATAATCTGTCTAAATTTGACGAAAAATTATTACCCCTTATAAAATCCCTGGACCAGGCCGCTCTTTCAATCCAGGATGTTTCCTTTGATCTTGTACAATATGCAAATTCTTTCGATCATGATAAATCCAAACTGGTTGAAATAGAAACAAGACTGCAGTCAATTGAAGCCTTAAAACGAAAATATGGCGGATCACTTGAACTTGTGCTGGACTATCTTGAAAACAGCCGCCGGGAGATCCGGGAATTAAACAGTTTGGATGAAACCATTATTAATTACAGGATTGAGCTTGAATCTTTAGTTCGGCAGTTCCAGGTTCTGGCGCTTCAATTGCATCAGCAGAGGGTAGCAAAAAAGCGGGAACTGGAAAAAGCCATTGAGAGTGAACTGGTAAGCCTGAACATGGCGGGCGCCAGATTTCAGGTTAATTTGGTGACCCAACCTGACCTTGATTCGCAAATTATTTTTGACGGGTCAGGTGTTTTAATTAATTCAGGCGGATTTGACAAAGTGGAATTTTTCTTAAGTGCAAATGCGGGGGAGGCCGTAAAACCTCTTAAAACAGTGGCTTCCGGAGGAGAAGTGTCCAGAATAATGCTGGCTATAAAAACTATTTTAAAAAGCGGGAAAAATGTAAATACCCTGATTTTTGATGAAATAGACTCAGGACTTTCCGGGCAGGCGGCTGAAAAGGTAGCCGATAGTCTGGTGAAATTGGCAGGTCGAAATCAAGTTATCTGCATTAGCCATTTACCCCAAATCGCTGCCCGGGCAGGTCACCACCTGTTTATCAGCAAAGATCAAACTGATAATGATACAGTAATAAAGATGGACTATTTAAACGCAGAAACCAGGATACAGGCCATTGCTGAATTATTCAGCGGGGTACATGTGACCCGGGAAAATTTAGCTTCGGCTAAAACTCTCCGAGAACAGGCACGTGGATAAATTAATAATTAAAGGCCAAAATATTCTGGAGGGGTCCGTAACGATGAGCGGCGCAAAAAATGCCGTTTTACCGCTTATGGCCGCAGCTTTGCTGGTTGATGGTAAAACAATCATTCATCGTGTTCCGGATCTGCGGGATACTAGAACAATGGTGCGATTACTTGAAATTCTTGGGGCGAAGATAAAATTTAAAAATCATACGCTTGAAATTGATGGTTCAACAGTAAATAGAATAGAGGCTCCCTATGAACTTGTAAAAACAATGCGGGCCTCCTTTTATGTCCTGGGACCTCTTTTGGCTCGCTTCGGTCAGGCCCGGGTTTCTCTGCCCGGAGGCTGTGCCTGGGGACCCAGACCTGTGGATTTTCATTTAAGAGGTTTCAAGCTCCTGGGAGCAGTCATTGAATTGACTGACGGATATATTCAAGCTTCGGCCAAAAAATTGATTGGGAACAAAGTTCATTTCGAGGTTTCCTCGGTAGGCGCTACAGGAAATATAGTAATGGCGGCCGTTCTGGCAGAAGGGGTAACTATTATTCAAAATGCGGCCAGAGAGCCGGAAATTGTTCAACTTTGTGAAGTCCTGAATCTGATGGGATCCAAAATAACGGGCCTCGGTTCAAATACATTAAGAATTGAAGGTGTAAACGAGTTAGTACCGGCTGAAGTTGAAGTAATTCCGGACAGGATTGAAACTGGTACATTTCTTATGGCGGGAGCTGCCTTAGGTAAAATTACACTCAAGAACACGGAACCGGAGCACCTGGGCATTGTACTTGAAAAAATTGAATTAAGCGGTGCTTCTATTCAGATATCCGGGAAAAATATAACAGTTGAACATGAAGGCCCCATAAAACCGGTAAACATAACTACCGATGTATTTCCGGGATTTCCAACGGACCTTCAAGCCCAGTGGATAGCATTTATGGCTCTGGCAAGCGGATCTTCTATAATTAAGGATACAATTTACCATGATAGATTTGCCCATGTATCTGAACTGGTGCGCCTGGGCGCTAAAATCCAGATGGAAAATAATGTTGCAATTGTACACGGAGTAGAACAATTGAAAGGCGCCCAGGTAATGTCTACCGATATCCGGGCCAGTGCGTCTTTAGTAAATGCGGCTTTAATGGCTCAGGGAAAAACTGAAATCAGTAGAATTTACCACGTTGACCGCGGTTACGAGAAGATCGAGGAAAAATTGAAATTTCTAGGAGCAGAAATTTGGCGGGAATCTGAATAATGATAATTTACGATTGCTTTTTGGCAGGGAAGATCGCACAATTCCGGCAATTTATAAACGGCCGGCGTAATGTACAGTTAATTCAAGAAGATTCGTGAATTTATGAGAATAAAATAAAAAATTAGCAGTATTAGGCAGGATAAATTATGAAAATAGTAATTCTAGGAGCCGGAGAAGTAGGTTTCCATGTAGCCAAATCCTTAACTAAGGAAAATCATGATATAACCATAATGGATATCGATCCTATGAAATGTAAACGCGCCTCGGAGCAATTGGACGTAATTGCTGTGGAGGGTAATGGCGCCAGTCCTAATAATTTGATTCAGGCCAGAGTGCATGAAGCAGATTACGTACTTTGCTTAACCAGGGTTGATGAGGTAAACTTGATCGCATCTCAGCAGGCCCATGAATTGGGCGCAAAAAAAATAATAGCCCGCCTCCGCAATCAGCAATATTCTACCAAGCAATCTATTATTAAACCGGAAAAATTCGGTATCGACCTGGTAATACACCCCGAGAAAGAGGCTTGTCGAGAAATTATCAGGCTGATCAAACATTCCTATGCCACACAGGTAAATGAATTTGAAGGGGGCAGAATTCAAATGCTGGGCGTGCGCCTTAGCCATAACTGTTTTATCGTAGATAAATCAGTACTTGAAGTCAGTAAATCAAGCGATGATTTCAAATTTGGTATTGTAGCTGTTTTAAGAAGTGGTAAAACCATTGTTCCCTGGGGCGGTTTTAAATTTCAAAAGGATGATATTTGTTATTTTATCGTTAAAACAGAAAATGTCAGCAGTCTCATGGCCATGCTGGGAATAAAAGCCAATAAAACCAAAAGTATCATTATACTGGGGGGCAGCAAAATCGGCCGCAGTCTGGCTGAAGCACTTCAGCTCGAAATGAATGTACGCTTAATTGACAATTCCCGGGAAAAAGCAGAATGGCTGGCGACTCAAATGACAGAAACGCTGATCCTGCATGGCGACGGGACTGACGTGGAATTATTAAATTCAGAAAACGTCCAGGATGCTGACAGTTTTATTGCTGTGACTGAAAGCGAAAAAACAAATTTACTCTCAAGTCTGCTGGCCCATCATTTAGGAATAAAACAGACCATAATTCATATTTCAAATACAGAATTTTTACCTATAGTCAATGAAATTGGGGTCGGCATTGCTTTAAGTAAGAATATGTCCACAGTAAACGCAATTTTACGCTTTATCAATAGTACTATCTCTAAAACATCAATAACAACTTTTGACGAAATAGAAGTCGATGTTCTGGAATTCAACCCGGAACCGGATAGTCCCGTTACTAAATCAGATTTAAATGACTTGAAATTTCCGGAAGAAACTATCGTAGGCGTAATTAACCATCATGGCCATTTAAGTATTGCCCGCGGCACCTCGCGCCTTACTGATGAAGATACAGTCCTGGTATTTGCGAAATCAAAATCAATCAAGAAATTGAGAAAACTATTTTCTAAATGAACTTCAAAACCATTATAAATATTCTTTCGGCCATGGTAACCATTGTTGGAATATCCATGCTGATTCCTGTTTTAATCGCCCTGTTCGGCGGAGAGAGTGAACTTCGGGGTCTTGTTATTTCCATGACAATTTCCATAGGTCTTGGTTTACCTCTGTGGGTATTAACCAGAAACAACCGTTCCTTAAGTACTAAGGACGGATTTATAATTGTTACTTTGACCTGGATATCCGTAGCGGTTGTTAGTTCCCTGCCTTTTTATTTTACGGGAGCCATTCCGAATTTTACTGATGCATTCTTTGAGTCCATGTCCGGGGTGACCACCACGGGAGCATCCATTATCGGCAATCCGCAAACTTTGCCTAATCTTCCCAACGGTATTGAAAGTCTTTCTAAAAGTATTCTTTATTGGCGTTCTTTTATTCAATGGATCGGAGGCATGGGAATCATAGTATTTACGATTGCCATACTGCCCCTTTTGGGTGTGGGCGGTGTGCAGTTGTTTAAGGCTGAAGTCCCCGGTCCCGTAGCCGATAAAATTAGACCTAGGATGCGCGAAACAGCGAAAATTTTATGGATGGTTTATCTGGGATTTACTGTTCTTGAAATAATATTACTGGGATTCAGCGGTATGGGCTGGTTTGATTCTATCTGCCATGCTTTAACCACCATGCCGACAGGAGGTTTTTCTACTAAAAATGCAAGTATAGCACATTTCGCTAATCCAGTTACTCAATATATAATTATATTATTTATGTTCATTGCCGGGGTGAATTTTTCCCTGCATTTCTTAGCTCTTACAGGAAGAATAAAGGATTATTTTAAAGATATTGAATTTTTAACTTATCTTGGAATAACAGCGGGAATAACTTTTTTAATTTTCGTTAATATATCCGGCGCTCAAAACGACTGGTCCCATAAACAATTTATTGGGTCGCTGTTCCAGACAGTTTCAATTATAACTACAACCGGATACGCCACCGAGAATTATGTGATTTGGCCGTATTTAGCTCAATTTCTACTGCTTATGCTAATGTTTTTCGGCGGTATGGGCGGATCTACGGGCGGAGGTATGAAAATTGTTCGCGTAATATTGCTGGTAAAATATGCTACCAAAGAAATCCGTAGAATGATGCATGCACGGGCTGTTTTTCCAATCCGTATCGGGACACGGTTTATTAATGAGGATATTGTTAAAAATACGCTGGGTTTCGCCTTGTTTTATATCTCCATTTTTGTCCTGGCTATTTTAGTATTAACAGCTCTTAATTTAGATTTAACCTCAGCCATGGGTGTGGCTGCCGCGGCCCTTGGTAATGTGGGCCCGGCCCTGGGATCATACGGACCTGCAGAAAATTATGCTTTGCTGCACCCCATTGGAAAATGGCTGCTGACTTTTTTGATGCTCCTGGGGCGTCTGGAAATTTTTACGATTATCGTACTGTTCAGCAGGACCTTCTGGAAATAAGTATAAAGGTTTAATAATGCCCTACATATTAACTGATATAAAAAATCAGGTTGCTGTTTTAACAATGAACCGTCCGGAAGTATTAAATGCGGTAGATTTATCCGGGGCGCAGGAATTGGAAAAATGTATAAAAGTTTGTCTTCAAAATCCAGCTGTCGGGGTAATTATTTTAACCGGTTCAGGTAATAAAGCCTTTGTGGCTGGAGCAGATATAAAAAAAATGCATAAGATGGATTCGAAACAGGCTGAAGAATTTGGATTCGCCGGGCAGAGTATGACCCTTACCATAGAAAATTCCACAAAACCGGTAATTGCTGCCATAAATGGTTTTGCACTAGGAGGGGGCTGTGAAATCAGCCTGGCCTGCCATATCAGAATAGCCTCGGAAGAAGCCCGCTTTGCTCTGCCGGAAGTAAGCCTGGGAATTCTTCCGGGATGGGGGGGGACCCAGCGCCTGCCAAAACTTGTAGGAATGGGCCTGGCTATAGAAATGATTACGACGGGCCGTTTAATTAAGGCGGCGGAGGGCTTCAGAATCGGATTAATCAATCATGTAGTTCCAGCGGAAAGATTAATGGGGAAAGCACAGGAAATAGCAGAATTAATATTAAAAAATGGACCAAATGCTATAGCCGCAGCCTTGAATTGTCTACAGGCCGGCGCGGGACTCAGTACCAGAGCTGGATTAAAAATAGAACAGAAATATTTTGCCGCTTTGTTTGAGACAAAGGAGGCAAAAGAAGGATTGTCTGCCTTCCTTGGAAAACGCAACCCTGATTTTCGTTGAATTATAATTTAAATAAAATTATGTGCGGTGATTACTTTGAATATTTTGATTTTAATCCTTATTTTTACAGCCTGATCTGATTTTATCTAAAAAGCAGGAAAGTAAACATTAGCCCATGAAAAATCGTAAATTATTTCTGTATAAAACTGCCCTTTTAGTTTTTGGAATCAGTTTTGTGATAGCCCAAAATAACCCCG
>JAZFSI010000014.1:0-13272 GCA_036446075.1 Fidelibacterota bacterium | reverse complement strand
CTGATATTTCGGGCGTGAGCTGTGAAAAAGGTGAAGTATCCGCCGATGTATTCGAACAATATCGTCTTGAGACCTACCGGGAGGCAAGTTTTAAACCTTTTGTAATTGCGGCCATGATGTTTTTGGGCCGTCTTGACCGGCCTTTAGAAAAACTTGCCCAAATATTACATGAATCAAAACCGCGATATTAGAGCATAGTACCCTTAAGAGTAGATAATTTGATGGAATTTTTGGAGTAAAACAAAATGAAAAGAACTGATCAAATTCTGGAGAATACGATAAAACGCTGCCGCGAGCGGAATATTATTTTACCGACCTATAGTCAAATGCAGGATCCCAGCCGGATTCCCCAGGGTATTCTGGAAGAATTAAAACAAATTGGATTATGGGAAATTAATCCGCGCAACCTGTTCCGCATAAATTGGAAAAACGAGGCAGTTAAGACTGGCGGAAGTTTCGGACAGGTGAATTATCTGGAAATCCCCAGTGTTTTAAGCGGAGTTAAAGCGCGGATTTTTATTTTAATCGGCAAATATTTCCCGACCGGCGCCCATAAAGTGGGAGCAACTTACGGTCCCCTTGTGCACCGATTGATTACCGGTGAATTTGATCCTGACACCCAGAAAGCATTATGGCCTTCGACCGGGAATTATTGCCGGGGCGGATCATTTAATTCAGCCCTGCTGGGCTGCCCTTCCATTTCCGTCCTGCCGGAAGGAATGAGCCGAGAACGCTTTGAATGGCTGGAGAAAATCGGTTCGGAAGTACATAAAACCCCCGGCAGTGAAAGCAACGTTAAAGAAATTTATGATAAAACCAAATCTTTGCAGGCCGAACGAGGAGAGGAGATTGTGGTCTTAAATCAATTTGAAGACATGGCCAATCCGCTCTGGCATTATGCCGTTACGGGGCCTGCCTTAAAAGAAGTATTTGAAAGTAACGGGAATGGTGATGCAAGATTCAGCGGTTTGTTTTTAACTCAGGGATCGGCCGGTACGCTGGCTGCGGGAGACTATTTACGGCCCTTATTTTCGACTCTTAAAATTGCGGCCGGAGAAGCACTGCAATGCCCCACGTTATTGTACAATGGTTATGGATCACATAGAATTGAAGGTATTGGAGATAAACACGTACCCTGGATCCATAATTTGAAAAATATGGATATGGTGATTGCCATTGATGATGAAGTCAGTATTAATCTCATGCGCTTGTTTAATGAACCCGAGGGCCTGGCCTTTTTAAAAGACAACGGTGTACCATCCCGGACAGCTGATAAGCTGCACCTCCTGGGCATATCCGGAATTGCTAATTTGGCAGGAGCTATTAAAATGGCCAAATACTATGAATTCAATGAAAATGATTGTGTATTTACAATCGGTACGGATTCCATGGAAATGTATGGATCGCGTATGACGGAAGAACGGAAAAAAAATGGAGCATACAGCAGCCGGCAGGCAGCTGTGGATTTTGAAGCGCGGCTGCAGGGACTGGGATCTGATGCAATGCTGGAATTATCATATTATGACAAGAAGCGCATGCATAACCTGAAATATTTTACCTGGGTAGAACAGCAAGGCAAAACAGTGGAAGAACTCGACGCTCAATGGTATCAGGAAAATTACTGGACCGATGTTTACAGCAAAGCAGAATACTGGGATGAAAAAATCATGGAATTCAACGCACGGGTGGGACTTTTGGAAAAATATTCCCAGTGATAAATAATTTCCGGGATAAAAAATTATGAGCAGAAATTATTTACTGGAATATGAATGCATTGCCTGTAATACTTTGGTTCCTGTCCGGCCTTTTCTTTATGCCTGCCCGGCCTGCGGTTCTAATCTGGACGCCAAGTATGATTATGAAAAATTAAAAACCGAATGGTCAAAGGAAAAGCTGGCAGGTGATCCTGAAAAATCCATCTGGCGCTACTTTCCACTGCTTCCCGTTGGGTTTAAACCAGCTGATACTTCATTGCAGGTCGGGGGAACTCCTCTGGTCTCAGGTTCAAAATTTGCTAAGAAACTGGACTTGCGGCAAATATTTTTAAAAGATGATACGAGAAATCCTTCCGGTTCCTTAAAAGACCGGGCCACGGAGGTAAGCATTCAGCACGCTGAAGAACAAAATTTAAATATTCTGCTGGCTGCTTCCACGGGCAATGCGGCCGCTTCTTTAGCCTGTCTGGCAGCGTACCATGGAAAGCAGGCAGTAATTTTAGCTCCGGCGAGCGCACCCCCGGCCAAATTGATTCAGATAATACAATATGGAGCAAAACTCTATCCAGTTGATGGAAATTATGATGATGCCTTTGAGCTTTCATTGGAAATAGAAAAAAAATATGGCTGGTATTTGCGCAGTACAGGCATAAACCCCGTATTGTCGGAAGGTAAAAAAACTGCCGCCCTGGAACTGGCAGAACAGCTTAACTGGAACCTGCCCGATCAGGTTTTTGTTCCCGTAGGAGACGGCTGCATCATAGGGGGAATATATAAGGGATTCTATGATCTTTACCAGCTGGGCTGGATTACAAAGCTACCTAAACTGGTTGCAGTACAGGCCGAAGGCTCTAATGCTGTTGTAAAGGCCCTGACCAGTGACCATCTAACTGCGGTTGAAGCCAGCACCGCAGCGGACAGTATTTCTGTTAATTATCCCAGGGATGGGGAAAAAGCCCTGCGTGCAGTTAAAAAAACCGGCGGTTATGGAATATCTGTCAGCGATGAAGAAATATTTGAGGCCCAACACATCCTGGCTCAAACAACCGGAATATTCGCTGAACCTGCCGCGGCAGCAGCAGCAGCGGGGGTGATAAAAGCCCGCTGCGGTGGTCTGGTTAATTCCAAAGAGAGCGCAGCTTTAATTATTACCGGCAGTGGTTTAAAGGACATAAAAACAGGCGGGAAATTTATTACTATACCCCCGGCCGGCAGCAGGGATTTAAAGGCTTTTTCGTTATACTGGAATAAAAATGGCTAAAAAGATTCCAGGTTTAAAATATAGTTTATCTCTGACGGTGAATGGAAAAAAAATCAGACAGGAGGTAGCTTCGGACTTAAGACTCCTGGATTTTTTACGGGAAGAATTAAAGCTTACGGGCGCCAAGGATGTCTGCAGTGAGGGGGAGTGCGGAGCCTGCACAATTATCTGGGATGGTAAAATCGTTAATTCATGCCTGATCCTGGCAGTAGAAGCCGAGGGGGCTCAGATTTTGACAGTAGAGGGCCTGGGCGGAACTGACAGTCTGAATAAACTACAGCAGGCTTTTATAGATAAACATGGTGTTCAATGCGGATATTGCATCCCCGGTTTTGTAATAGCCGGGTATCAATTATTAAAAGATGAGGCATTGCCTTCAACCGAAACCATCAGGGAAAGGCTGGCAGGCAATATTTGCCGCTGTACGGGTTATGAAAAAATAATAAAGGCAGTGGAATCTGCCCGTCAGGATTAAAGGAATGCTGTACTTCTGTCCCAAAAATTTAAATGAACTGGGAAAATGCCTGAGAGAACAAAATTCAGCATCGGCAGCCTTTTTAGCCGGCGGAACAGATATAATGCCGCCGATTTTTGATGAGCTGAAAATATTGCCCGGAACTATGATAGATTTAAAAAAAATCGATGATTTTAAGGGTATCCGGGAAAAAACCCGGGAAATTATCATTGGAGCCCTTACGACTGTAGAGGAAATTCTTAATTCTGAACCTATTCGCTTATATTTTAAGTCACTAACCAGGGCGGCGCGCGATTTTGCCGGTGTCCAGATCAGAAACAGAGCTACAATCGGCGGTAATATCTGCAATGCTTCGCCGGCCGGGGATCTGCTGCCGGGATTATATACTTATGATGCCCTGATCAAAGTCTGGAGTCCAGACGCAGAATACATTATTCCAATTCGAGAATTTATTCTCGGGCCAGGTAAAACCAGCTTAAAATCCAATGAAATCGTGACCTCTATCTCTCTAGAGAAGAGGGACATAAGCTCCATCTTTTTTAAATTAGGCTTACGCCGGGCCATGGCCATATCCGTGGTGAATTTTGCCATAGCTTATAAAATGGGGCCGGATAAATCATTTGAATATCTCAAAATAGCCGCTGGTTCGGTAAGCCCCAAAATCGCTGATCTGGAACATTTTTCAAAGGCAGTTCTAGCAGGAAAAAATCCTCGTGAGGTCATTGACCTGGTGGATCGGGATATAAATCCCATCAATGATATCCGGGCCAGTGCTTCCTACCGCAGAATAGTTCTTAAAAATACAATATTAGAGACATTGGAAAATTTATATGTCTGATCGTTTACAGCCTCTGTCTTTAAGAGTTCTGCTTTCCTGGATCCTTAAGGAAGAAAAACAAGGTTCGATTTTCGGCGTACAGGAGAGCTTATGGTTCAAGCCCCGTAAAAGTGATCCATTCAGAATGGAGCGCTATGGTTTACTTATGGAAACACCACTTGGTGTTGCAGCCGGTCCCCACACGCAAATGTCACAAAATATTATCCTGTCATGGCTCATGGGAGCCAGATACATTGAGCTCAAAACTATTCAAACCCTGGATGAACTGGAAATCTCCAAACCCTGTATTGATATTCAGGATGAAGGTTATAATTGTGAATGGTCCCAGGAATTGCTGCTGCGCCAGTCATTTTCCGAATATTT
Source organism: Fidelibacterota bacterium (assembly GCA_036446075.1). Lineage (GTDB taxonomy): Bacteria > Fidelibacterota > Marinisomatia > Marinisomatales > TCS55 > JAZFSI01. The sequence goes on along the minus strand of JAZFSI010000014.1, from coordinate 8,620 downwards.
AAATGCCTGGATAGTAATACATATTCTGAAAAAGAAATTTGGCTGGGATGAAGAACAGGATGCGGGTTTTATATTTAATATGAGCGCCGGTTATGACCTGGCGGGACTTTTGAAACCCAACGTGCAGGAATTTCTGGACCTCATGGAAAATTGCCGGGATGAACTGGATCTGCGCCTGGACTCCATCAATGATTTATTTCCGGGCTTAGGGGATATAAAAATCCCTGGACGCATATCAGATAATTTGACCCTTTCCACCATGCATGGCTGTCCCCCAGGGGAAATTGAAAAGATTGGAAAACACCTGATCGAAAACCGGGGATACCATACAACCATTAAATTAAATCCGACTCTATTGGGCCCGGAACGCCTGCGCAGGATTCTTCATGGCCGTCTGGGCTTTAATAAAATAATCGTACCTGATAATGCTTTTGACCACGATCTTAAATATTCCGAGGCTCTTAGATTGATAAAGAACCTGCAGTTATCAGCCTGGGAAAATAAAGTAGATTTTTCCCTTAAATTGACCAATACCCTGGAAGTGGAAAATCATAAATCAATTTTTCCCCATAAGGAAACAATGATGTATTTGAGCGGTCGGCCCCTGCACGCCATCAGCATTAATCTGGCACATAAACTGCAGACAGATTTTGCAGGAAAATTGGATATTTCATTTTCGGCAGGTATTGATGCATTCAACTTTGGAGCTGTCCTGGCATCCAATTTAAAACCGGTCACAGTTTGTACGGATATTTTGAAACCCGGAGGGTATTTACGCCTGAATCAATACTTAGAAGAGATCAGATCGCGGTTTAAGGAAAAAAAGGCCGGTTCCATCGATCAATTCATTATCAATAGCTGCCCGGGAGCAAAAGACATTAATGAGGCTGGTTTAAGATACTTAAAAGATTATGCCGAGTCTGTTCTGGAAAATAAGGCTTACAAGGCTGATAATCAGCCTTTTGACTCCATTAAGACCAGCCGGGCGCTGGAGGCTTACGACTGCGTCCAGGCGCCTTGCGTGGAGGCCTGTGCCACCGATCAGGAAATTCCGGAATATATGTACCAGACAGCCCGGGGAAACTTTAAAGCAGCTTATGAAACAATCTTAAGGACAAATCCTTTCCCGGCAGTTACAGGACATGTCTGCGACCATTTATGTCAGCAGAAATGCACTCGTGCCAATTTTGACAATAGTTTATTAATCAGAGAGATTAAACGATTTGCTGCGGTACAAAATATAAAAACAGGGATAAGACCCAAGCCTGCAAATGGTTTAAAAACAGCCGTTATTGGAGGCGGACCATCGGGACTTACCTGTGCTTATTTTTTAGCCCTGGATGGTTTTGAAGTGTCAGTGTACGAAGCTAAAGCATTTAACGGAGGCATGGCTTCAGACGCTATTCCGGTTTTTAGATTACCGGACAGCGCCCTTGATAATGATCTTGATCTTGTAAAGTCTGCGGGCGTGAAAATGTTATTTGAAATGCCTGTGGATAAAAAACATTTTGAAAATCTGCGTAAAGAATTTGATTATATCTATTTGGCCGCCGGCGCTCAGAAAAACAAAAAACTGGAGATCCAGGGAGAGGATTTACCGAACATAGTCGAACCTCTGGCCTTTTTGTCCAATGTTCGCCGGGGAAAAATTGAACAGGTGGGGCGTCGTGTGGCAGTAATTGGAGGGGGAAATACAGCCATGGATGCTGCCCGAACTTCCCGCCGTTTGGGCGCTGAGGTAACAATCCTTTATCGGCGAACCATAGCAGAAATGCCGGCTGACGCGGAAGAAGTGGTGGGCGCCAAGGAAGAAGGAATATTTATTAAGGAACTTTTAACTCCGGAAAAATTTGAAGCGGGACAGGGAAAAGAGATAACAGTTATTTGTTCGGAAATGGAGTTAGGATCACAGGATGCCAGCGGACGGGCGCGGCCCGTAAAAATTAAGAATTCCAGGATTGAAATGATTTTTGATACAATTATTCCCGCCATTGGTCAGGACTTAAGTCTGGATTTTATTAATTATGAAGATCTTAAGGGGGATTCACAAACATGTGAAACAAGTTTAACTGACGTTTTTGCCGGCGGAGATGCAGTACGGGGAGCCTCGTCCATTATAAATGCGGTGGGTGACGGGAAAAAAGCAGCTTTATCAATTATTGAAAAAGCACGGAAGCAAAAACTTAAACAAACCGAAAATGAAAACCTGAGGTTTAATAAGGAATACTATCAGAAAAAACTGGCCGGTAGAAAATTTGGAATTTCTACACCTCATCTGCCGCCGGACCAGCGCCTTAATTTTGATTTAATGAGCCATACGCTGACAGAAAAAGAAGCTATGGAGGAAGCAGAACGCTGCCTTTTATGTGATGACGTCTGCGACATCTGCGTCAGCGTCTGTCCCAATCTGGCTAATATTTCTTTCCAGGCCGAACCCAGACAATATCCACTTTATAAAGTAATTAAAACGGAAGCAGGGTTTAAAACAGAAAATATTGGTAATTTTAATCTGAAACAGAAACCTCAAATTATTAACATCGGTGACTTTTGCAATGAATGCGGAAATTGCACTACTTTTTGCCCCACCTCCGGCGAACCCTTCAGGGCAAAACCGCTGTTTTACCTGTCTCGAGAAAATTTTGAAACCGAAAAGAATGGATATTATTTTGAAGATGATACCTTATATTTCAAGTCCGGCGACAAGGAATCGTCTCTCACTTTAAAGGCCGGGAATTTATTGTTCCGCAGCCGGGAGATAGAAGCAGCGCTGGACAGCGATACCCTGGAAGTAAAAGCAGTTTCTTTTTTGAATGGAGTAGAAGCTGATTTGAGTCCTGCCGCAGATATGATTTTATTATTCGAAAATTTAAAAGACAAACCCCTTTTCCTGGCTTTAAAAATATGACCAGAATTTTAATCAAGAATTCATTATTGACCGCTACCATGGATGATGCAAGCCTGGAATACCAGGGCGGACATATCCTGGTGGAAGACGATAAAATAGTTTCTCTGGGACCCGAAGACCTGGATGCAGCAGCGGATGAAACTATAAACGCTGCGGGCATGCTGGTGCTGCCGGGCTTTATCAATACACATCATCATTTATATCAGACATTAACTAAAAATATTCCCGGAATGCAGAACCAGCCCCTGTTTAAGTGGTTGAAAAACCACTATGAAGTCTGGCGGGAATTAAGGACCGAAGCTATCTATATCAGCGCCCGGACAGGATTGCTGGAATTGATGAAATCCGGTACTACCTGCAGTTCGGATCATTTATATCTGTTCCCGGAAAAAGCCGGCCCTAACTTAATTGACGAAGAAATAAAGGCGGCCAAGGAATTGGGAATTAGGTTTCATCCTGCTCGAGGATCCATGTCCTTAGGTCAATCCAAGGGAGGGCTTCCGCCGGACGACACTGTTCAGGATGAAGCGGAAATAATGCTTGATGCAAAGCGACTCCTTGAAAAATACCATGAAGAAGGAGAGGGGGCCATGGTACGTTTATCTCTGGCGCCCTGTTCACCCTTTTCCGTAACTCCTGAACTTATGAAAACAACGGCAGAATTTGCCAAAGAAAATGGTCTTCAGTTACATACACATTTGGCAGAAACACTGGATGAAGAAAAATTTTGTATGGATAAATTCGGTAAACGTCCCCTAGAATATGCTGATTCACTGGGCTGGTTGAATAATCGGACCTGGTTTGCTCATGCCATTCATTTAGATACCCGGGAAATTCAAAAACTTGGGGAACATGAAACTGGTGTAAGCCATTGCCCTACTTCTAATATGCGTCTGGGAAGCGGAATTGCCAGAATTAAAGAAATGCTGGAAGCAGGAGTACCGGTTAGTCTGGGCGTGGACGGCAGCGCCTCCAATGATTCGGGAAATATGCTTATGGAAATTCGCAACGCCATGCTTATTTCCAGATTAAGAAACACAGAGCACTGGCTTAGCGCCAGGGATGTGCTGCGCCTGGCAACAAGAGGCGGCGCGGCTGTAATGAGACGCGGCGATATTGGACAATTGGCTGTAGGCAGGCAGGCAGATATAGCCCTATTTTCCATGAACGGTCTCGAATATGCCGGCGCCCTGTCCGATCCTCTGGCTGCCCTGGTTTTTTCTGTGCGTTTGTCGCCGGTTGATTTTTTAATGATAAAAGGCAGGCTCCAGATCAGGAATGGATTAAGTCTTATTAATGAAGCGGATCTGATCAATAAACATAATCTGCTTTCAGCTTCCCTGCTGAAACAGGCAGAAAAAAATTCGAGGATGATATATTAATGCTGCATCAAATCTGCATTAGCACAACCAAGCCTGGTTTTTTTTGCCGTAAAGATCCACAAAAATTAAAACAACTTTATGTACATATCAGACTTGATACAACACTTGAGAAAAATATATGTGGAATTCAATAAAAAAAATAATAAAGCCAGTTACCCTGACTGAGGCCTGGCAGGACAAAAAGCGCAATTCCAGTTTTTATTCAGGAGGCAGCTATCTGCTGGCGGATAAACCTGAAGAAATAGAAACCCTGATTGACCTGCAGGAATTACTTAAATCTAAGATTTTCATTAATGAAGATATTCTTTATCTTGGCGCTGCTGCAGAACTTCAGCTGATTATGGACAGGCTCAAAAGGGAACTGCCTGAATATCCTTTGATTAAAGCCATCCAAAATTCATGCCCCTCTATAAATATACGGAACCAGCGCAGTGTGGGAGGAGAAATAGGCCAGAACCGCCCCAGCTCAGACGTCTTGGTATTTCTGCATGCGGTTAAGGCCCGTCTGACAGTTTTTAAGGAAGATGAAAGTTCAGTTTCGATCAGAAACTGGGATGGAAAAGGTATAATTACTGAGATAAGTCTTCCTGTTAAGTTTAAATCCATAAATTATCAAAGATATGCTGTTATCCCATCCGCACCGGCAATAGTGGTAATAACCGGAGTCAATTTTGGTGATAATTTTGAATTTGCAGTGGGCGGAACAGCAGATCTGATTCAAAATTTCCAGGTTCCGGCAGCAAAATGGAATAATGAAGCTGCTCTGTCTTTGGCCCGCACCGCCGGGGCTAATTTTAAAGAGGATCATTTAGGATCGGCAGAATACAAAATTTCCCTGCTCGAAACGGCTTTTAAAAGAACCGGGGAAGTATTATGAAGGTCTCCTTTATTCTGAACGGTAAACCGGAAAAAGCAGATGAGCGTGCGGGTACAACCTTGTTTGATTATCTGCGAGCCCAGGGGCTGTTCAGTGTTAAATACGGGTCAGACCGGGGCGAAACGGGAGCGGATTCCGTATTGATAGACGATAAAATCTATAATTCTTCATTATTACTGCTTTACCGTCTGGAAAATAAATCCGTGGTGACTTTAGAATATTTTTCTTCCGGCACAGGCATTCATCCCCTGCAGGCCGCCTTTATAAATGAGGGGGCCATCCAATGCGGATATTGTACACCTGGTTTAATTCTGGCTGCGGAGGCATTATTGAAAAGAGTATCAGCGCCCTCAGAATTGGAAGTAAGGCAGGCGCTGGCGGGTGTTTACTGCCGCTGCACGGGATATGTTAAACCAATTAAAGCCGTAATGAAATATTCCGGATCTGAATTATGAAAATTGTCGGCCGTAAAACTGCGCGGGTAGATGGTCTGGCCCTGGCTAAGGGTAAAGCCGTGTTCGCCGATGATATCTCTCAAAAGGATATTTTATACGCGAAATTTTTATTTAGTCCTTTAGCTCATGCCAAAATAAAATCCATTAATATAAAACAGGCCCTGGCCCTTAAGGGAGTGGCCGCAATCCTTACTTTTAAAGATTTTCCCGTGAAGTATTACACTACGGCGGGCCAGGGATATCCCGAACCATCGCCGAAAGATTATAGAATTTTTGATGATAAGGTGCGCTATGTAGGGGATCGTGTTGCTGTTGCGGCTGCCGAATCTCTGGAAATTGCGGAAGCAGCATTGAAGCTGATAAAAGTTGAATACGAAAAACTACCGGCTAATTTTGATCTTGAGAAAGCTATGGACAGTAAAGTAGTGCTTCATCCGGAAAAAGGTAAAACTTTTATTTTTAACGCCCGTAAAAATATTTCCGCAAATATAGAGGCTGAGGTTGGTAATGTTGAAAAAGGTCTGGCGGATTCAAAGTATGTATTTACCCAGCGCTACTTTACACCTTATGTGCAGCAGGCAGCAATTGAACCTCATATTACCAGAACCTGGCTGGATGAAAATGACCGCTTAATTATCAGAACAGCCACACAGGTACCATTCCATGTGCGCCGTATTGTGGCAGATGTTCTGGATATCCCAGTCAGGAAAATCAGAGTGATTAAACCGCGTTTAGGGGGCGGTTTCGGCGGCAAGCAGGAAATTTTGAATGAAGAAGTATGTGCAGCTTTGACCCTGAAAACCGGCCGGCCGGTTCGTCTTGAATTCACGCGGGAAGAAGAATTTATTGCCGCTCGCTCCCGTCATGCCCAATTCGTTGAATTTACTCTGGGCCTGGATGAAGATTTAAAGATCAGGGCCATCGATCTTAAAATATTGCAGAATTCGGGTGCTTATGGTCCCCACGCCCTTACGGTTATGTCTGTTACTGCCAGCAAATCCCTGGCCTTATACAAGTCACCGAATGTGCGGATCAGGGCCGATTCTGTTTATACAAATCTACCCCCGGCCGGTGCCTATCGCGGATATGGAGCACCCCAGGGATTTTTTGCCCTGGAATCTCTCATGGATGAAATAGCACATGAACTCGGCCTAGATCCTCTGGAATTGCGTCTTAAAAATTATTATAAGAAAGGGGATAAAATAGCCATTGCAGAAGTTCTTGGAGAAGGCCGGGAAGGTTATCCCGTGATTCTGAAAACAACAGGAATCAGGCAATGTATTAAAACAGGCCGGAAATTGATTGATTGGCCGAACGTGCAAAATTCTAAGAATCAGGGTTCTATTCGAAGAGGCCTGGGAGTCGCCACTGTCGCTCAAGGATCCGGAATAGCCGGCATAGACATGGGATCAGCTTCAATTAAAATGAATGAAGACGGAAGTTTTAATTTACACGTGGGTGCTGCTGATCTGGGAACTGGATCTGATACTGCCCTGGCCCAGATTGCCGCTGAGGTCCTGGAAGTGCCCATTCATAAAATAATTGTTTATTCCGCTGATACGGATCACACACCCTTCGATACAGGCGCCTATGCTTCCAGCACGACTTATATCTCTGGTAATGCTGTAAAAAAGGCGGCTCTAAAAATCAGAAAAATTATTCTTGAGCAGGGTGTAAAAATTTTGGGAATAGAAAAAGCAGGCCTTAAAAATGGGTTGGTAACAGGGGCTGACGGAAAATCCATAACATACGCAGAAATCTGCACCAAATCGTTCTATACAGATTTTCAACTCCAGATCCAGGCCTCCGCTTCCCATCTGAGTTATGACAGTCCTCCGCCTTATAATGCTACCTTTGCGGATGTTTCTGTAGATATAGAAACAGGATTTGTAACCGTACATAAAATTGTTTCAGTTTCGGATGGCGGCCGCATTATAAATCCCCAAATGGCAGAGGGTCAGGCAGAGGGAGCAATTCCTCAATCCTTAGGGTTTGCCCTATCTGAATTTATGGTATTTGATAAGTTTGGCCGGATAATTAACCGTGATTTTGAAAATTACCATATTTTCACAGCCATAGACATGCCTGAAATCATAGTTAAATTTGTGCATACAAATGAACCCAGCGGTCCTTTCGGGGCTAAGGCTGTCGCCGAAATCCCCATTATAGGACCTGCTCCTGCCATCGCTAACGCAATCTTTAAAGCCTGCGGGGCCCGGATCAGGGAACTGCCCATCACTCCGGAAAAAATATTAAAGGAATTAAGAAGAAATCAGAAAAAGAAGTCAGAAGCCAGAAGCCAGATTTCAGAGGTTAGAGGGAAAAAAAAGAGTATAGTCCGCAGTAAAAAGTTGGTAGAGGAATTCTTTCTCAGCATTCGTTGCACATTAATGACTTTTGTCAATTCATAATCCATAAATCACTAATCACTTCTCACTGTTCACTAAAATAGTTGCTGCCGGCAGCGGGTCGTGTGACGACCGAACTAAACTAAATTAAAACGGTAACATGTAAATGGGACTGAAAGCAAGTGTAATAAACAAGCTCAAAAAGAACAGATCCCGTTTGATTGATTTTTTTAAGTTTTTCATTTTTCTTCCATTTGTTTAGTTAATACATAAGACACCCAAAGCAATCCAAAGGTTGTCAATTATTTCAGTTAATTGAAATAATTGGTTGCCGAAAGTCAAAAGGGAAGTAGTTGATAGTTTGTTGTTGGTAGAAAAACTGGCGGAATCAATACATAGATCACACATTATTAATTATCCTGAGACTTGAGTTAGTTTCCCTGCGTGTCGCTAACTCAAGCCCCGGGGAGTATTTTGATTCCTCCTCTTCTTCTGTTTTTACTCGTCACATGTCACTCGTAACACGTAACTGTTTTTCCCTCTGACTTCTGACTTCTTTCCCGCGCCCCTCGCCTTCCAGGTGAGCAAGCACTCACCATATTTTTACTTGACATTGAGTTTAATCTCAGTGAATTTTACACAGGCTTACGAAT
>JAZFSI010000013.1:0-5491 GCA_036446075.1 Fidelibacterota bacterium | reverse complement strand
TTTCAGCATTTATTTCTGAAGGCATGATTCTCTTTAAACGGTGCCCGGGACTAAGGCTGCTGTTGCTGCTTTTCCACAAATTGGATTTAATGTTTATTCCGTCCCCCCTCACAGCCACTCCAGGTATGGAAACGGGCAGTTTTCCCGTAATATCTTTTTTCCCCAGCAGGGCGTCAGCAAGGGCTGTATGCATTAATCCGCTGCCTTTATAAGCGCAGATATAGACGGGAGTTTCGGGAAATTCCTGAATAATGTAGGGACTTCCAAAACTTGACAGAATTACTCTGTTGGAGTGTGCATTGAGATCATGGAGAAATTCAGTTTCCGCCTGCGGAAGAAAAATATCATCCTTGTGGGCGGCCGGATTAACGAAAGCATTTACAATAATCAATGCATTTTCGGGAATCTGCTCCAGAAGTGAGCGGGCATAGTCCAGACTATCGGATTTGTCTATTTGAAACGTAATCGTTTTACGTCCACCTGATTTTAATTTCCTGGTAACCAAACTTTCAGAATGATTATGTTTATTGTCATAAAGATCGAAAATATACAAAGTATCATCCTGGCCCGGATTTAAAGGTAATATTCCGTTTTCATTTTTTACGAGAGTAATAGCTTCTGAGGCCATTTTTCCGGCTATTTTTCGATGTTCCTTAATTCCCAGGGTTTTTTGGAGATATTCAAAATCAATCCTGTTTTGGTTATGAAGACCGGCTTTTTCCTTCAATAGTAGTGTCCGGTAAGCTGCTTCGTTAATTCTGGATTCTGGTATCCTGCCCGTTAATACTGCTCTCTCCACAACATCAATTGATTTTTTAAAATCCTGATTTTGAATTATAATGTCGCTGCCCGCATTTATTGCCTGGATCAGGGCAAATTCATCCGAATAATTTTGAGTAATGCCGCCCATATTCATGGCATCGGTAATAATACCGCCCCGGTAACCGAGTCTGCCCTTCAAAATATCCTGAATCCAGAAATTTGACATTGTAGCCGGTTCTTCTGCATTTGTCTGGTAGTCGGGCGCCGTTAAATGGGCCACCATCACCAGGTCAACTCCAAATTCTATGGCAGCCTTAAACGGCTTTAATTCTATGGTCCAGAGCCGGGTTGAATCGCTTGGAATTTGAGCCAGGGATGAATGGCTGTCTGTTTCCGTGTCTCCATGCCCGGGAAAATGTTTGGCCGTAGTCAGCATACCGTAGTCAGCCAGACCGCGAATATATTCCAGCCCGAACTGTGTCACCAGGACCGGTGATTCTCCGAAAGAGCGGGTATTAATGATCGGGTTTTTGGGATTGTTGTTGACGTCTAAAACGGGTGATAAATTCAAATGAATACCAACCGCCCTGCTTTCGATGGCAGATATTTTACCTGCCAGATACGCATTTGAGGGATCTCCAGTAGCGGCAATGGCCATAAAGGGCGGAAATTGTGTTCCCGAAGGATATCGCCTTCCGATGCCGGATTCAACATCTGCATTAACCAGGATTGGTATCTTTGATTTACTCTGGATCCGATTCAAAAGCGTCAGGGAAGAACCTGCGTCTCCAAACCAGAAATGCAGGTGCCCGATGCCGTCTGAGGCCAGCAATTCCTGTATTTCCAGCCATTGTTTGCTGTTAGAATTGAGGAAACGCATATTCATATTATAAACCATCATCTGGGCTATTTTTTCCCGCAGTGTAAGTTTTTTCAAGGTGCGGGAAGCCCAGGATTTCTCAATAATGAAATGTTCCGGAGCCGTACAGGCAACCAGGACTAAACTGGTAATTATTAGGGTTCGTATTTTTTTAGGCATTATATCCATTTAATTTTAGGCGTAAAATTAAGAGAACTTCAGATGGTTTTTCTGTAATTTTTCAGCTTAATTAATGTTCTCCCTATCAAACCATAACATTACTCCTTTAAAAAATATGATCGGCCAAATGCTGATTGTAGGATTTAAAGGCAGCCGCCCGTCTGAGTTGAGTCCAATTTTAGCTCATATAAGAAATGATTTTATAGGGGGTGTAATTTTATACGACCAGGATATATCCGGCGAATTTCCTGCTCCCCATAATATTCGCAGCGTGAACCAGGTAAAAATATTAACGGATATATTGCAGGAAGCAGCGTCGTCCCCCCTGTTTATTGCCCTTGACCAGGAAGGGGGACAAGTTAACAGATTAAAAGAAATATACGGCTTCCCGCCTGTACACTCCTGGAAAAAAGTCGGCGAAATAAATGATCTGGAATACACGCGCAATTTTTCCAGAAAAATCGCACAAACCCTTAAATCGGCAGGATTTAATTTCAATTTTGCCCCGGTTATGGACCTTGAATTTTCTTCTAAAACTTATTTAAGCATTAAAAACCGGTGTCTGTCTGCTGAATTCCAGGCAGTGACCGAGCACTCCCGGGAATTTATTTTAGGGCATAGAGAATATCACATTCTTACGGCCTGCAAGCATTTTCCGGGCCAGGGCAGCGCCCGGGCGGACACACATTCAGGTTTTGCTGATGTATCCGAGGATTGGACAGAGGTAGAAATCGACCCTTATAAACAACTTATAGAACAAAACGCCGTGGACAGTATCATGGCTTCCCATATATTCAACCGAAATTTAGACGAAAAATATCCCGCAACACTGTCTAAATTAATTCTGTTTAATTTATTGAGAAAAAAATTGGGTTACGAAGGGGTTATCATTAGCGATGATCCCCAAATGAGGGCAATCATGGATTATCATGATTTAAAATCTGCCCTTAAATTAATGCTTCTGGCCGGCATTGATATATTTTGTTTCGGAAATAATCTGGTTTTTAAACCTAACCTTATTGAAATAGTTATTCAAAATATCCTGGAACTTGTTAAATCGGGAGAAGTCCCGGAAAAAAGAATAGTTGAATCCTTTAAAAGAATCCAAAAACTGAAAGCTTTACTGAATTGACCGGCCCCGGAGTAATATTAGGATTGGATGGCGGCGCCACCAAAGTATCGGGAGTTATTGTTAAAAAGACAGGAGACTCTTTTTCTATAACGGGGGAAACACTGGAAAAAACATATGCAGACCAGCATATGTTTAATAAAACATTTGCGCCTCTGGACATAAATTTTCAAATGGAATCTTTACGGAACGGCAATATTAAAATTACTGATCAGGAAAGAATACAGGGACAGGCTCTTATAAAATCTTTTTCTGCTGTAATCCGGGAATTAGCTGCCGGAAAATTCATTATTTTAGGAATAGGGCTGCCGGGCCTTAAGACCGGAGACAAACGCGGCGTTGGCGCCATGCTTAATGGTCCCAGAATACCTGAATTCTGCCGTCTTCTGGAACTTGACCTGACTCGGGCTGGGGTTAAACTGGCAGCGCCGATTAAAAGTCTTTATAGCGACGGCTATTTATGCGGCCTGGGAGAAGAATATGGATTGGAGGGGAATTTTAAACACAGCGAAAATGCCTATTATTTAGGCGGGGGGACAGGCACGGCGGAAGTATTAAAATTGAGGGGCAGTTTAATGTCCCTTAACAGCCTGAACGACTGGATTTTAAAAAGTTGGGAACTTGCGGATAATGCTGGAAATTCACTGGAATCTTACACATCGGCCGGAGGAATTGAAAAATTTTATAATTCATCCGCTGATACAGGTGAAAATGCCGGAGATATTTTAAAACTGGCTCTGGCAGGACATGAAAAAGCCCGGAATATATTTAATAAAAGCGGAAAAAAATTGGGAGATTTAATTTACGAAAGGATTGTGACCATTTATACCGGATGGCAGGGAACATTCAAGTATCTGCGTCAAGATCAGCCGCCCCTGATTTCTAACCATTCTTTTTTGAATATACTGCTGCATAAAATTGTGCTGGGCCAGCGCCTGGCCCAGCTCCTGGAAAAATCTAAAGGATCTAACATTTTATATACCCCATTTTTAACCAGATTAACCAGCTTAATAAAACATTCTATCAGCTTAGATGAAAATGCGAAGAATCATTATTTAAAAAATAACGTATTTGATGAAACTCTGCTGGCCATCTCAACTCTTAGAGCAGCACCGGCTTTAGGGGCCGGAATCCAGGCCTTTGAGGATTGGAAGCAGTCGTTATAATGTTAAAAATTGAATATAGCACCGGGGTAGAGCCGTTTATTAGAGCAGCTATTATTTTACCTGAAGATCGTGTCCGTAAAATTGAATTGGAATTTCCTGATCCCAGTGCTTACAGCCTAAAAATTAACGGCAGAAATTCTTCTGTAAAACTGGAGAAAACCCTGCAGATCAATAAGCGCGGGAAATACCTTAGTTTTGGTCATGAAAGTTCCGGTTCAATCCGAAATATCAGTCTACAACCCCGGGAAGAATCAGATTCTGCCTTCAGGATTCGAGAAGTTCCTGCCGGCCGCGGTTTTCACTGGCAAAAAAAAATAAAGGTTACCCTGGCCGGCGGCGGCGATTTTCAGGTAAAAAATGGCTTTCTTTTAATGGTCAATGAATTGCCCTTGGAAACCTATTTAAAATGTGTAGCCGTTTCAGAAATGAGTACTTCCTGCCCGCCCGCTCTGCTCGAGGCCCAGACAATTGTGGCCCGCTCCTGGATACTGGCGAATGCGGAACATAAACACAGTCAATATAACGCCCATGTCTGCAATGACGACTGCTGCCAGCGTTACCAGGGGATCGGCAATCTTTCAAAGGAGTACCTCAAACGTACAGATCCTACCCGAGGGCAGGTTTTAACTTTTCAAAATCAGATCTGTGATACACGTTATTCTAAATCATGCGGCGGAAAAACTGAAAGCAGTATAAATGTCTGGGGTGTAAATCAGCCCTATCTGATCAGTCAGCCGGATCTGGATGTTCCGATTGATTCTGGCGATTTATCTGTCGAAGCTCAATTTTTAACCTGGCTGAATACTCCCCTAGAGGCCTTTTGCGGTCCTGGTTTTGTGCCGGAAGCAGATTTGCCAGATTATCTAGGAACCGTAGATAAAAAAGGTCAATATTTCCGCTGGGAGGTGTCCTATTCTTATGCTGAATTAGGATCATTAATCAGCCGTAAACTGGACCTTCAAATTTCCAGGATAGAAAAACTTCTGCCCCTTAAACGCGGTGATTCGGGCCGTTTAATTAAACTTGAAATCAAGTATAAGGATAATTTGGGGAAATTGCAGAAAATTAAATTAAAATCAGAATACGAAATCCGCCGTGTTTTACACGCATCTTTTCTTTATAGTTCTGCATTTGCAGTAATAAATAGTAAAGACCGCATTATTTTGAGGGGTGCCGGCTGGGGACACGGGGCCGGTCTGTGCCAGATCGGAGCTTTGGGAATGTCCTTAAAGAAATATGAAACCGGAGATATATTAAAGCATTATTTTCCCGGGACAGAATTGAAAAAAATTTATAAATAATTAAAGGATTTACATGGACCTGCAGATAATTGACTGGCTGATTATAATCGCTTATATTGTTTTTTCCATATCCGTAGGAATTTATTTTACTAAA
>JAZFSI010000012.1:0-2848 GCA_036446075.1 Fidelibacterota bacterium | reverse complement strand
TATTTCATGGCTGTTACTAATTGGATTTGTGACAGCTACCATTGGTTTGTATTTCATTCTTACATTTAAAACCTTTACTTGGGTGAAATGGATTGTATTACCGGTGATCATTTCAGCTACCGTTTTTCTTATGAAATCATTATCGCCAGAGGAAATCAAGAAAAACCTGGAACGGCAATTCAAGATTTTTGATAATAAACATACCTGGATCATGACCATTATTTATACAATGACTTTTGGTTCCTTCATTGGATTTTCAGCTGCTGTCGGACTTTCCATCAAATTTATTTTTGGAGTACAGCATGTGATGGTGGATGGGGTGATGACCCATAATCTTACAAATCCTGCCGGTCCGGCAACATTTATGTATGCCTGGGTGGGTGCATTTATCGGTGCCTTGATCCGACCGGTGGGCGGAAAAATTGCCGATAAAGTAGGCGGTGCTATCGTAACACAATTTGTATCCATTGTTATGGTAATTTCAGCCATCAGTGTCGGGTATTATATGAAGCTGGCTTACCAATCCACAACTCCGCAGGATTATTTCATGCCATTTTTTGTTTTATTGGTAATTCTGTTTACTGCAACAGGAATCGGAAACGGTTCCACCTTCAGAACCATCTCCATGGTGTTTAATAAAGAACAAGCCGGGCCTGCGCTGGGTTGGACATCTGCCGTTGCAGCTTACGGTGCATTCCTAATTCCAAAAGTCATCGGTGAAAATATGGAATTGGGGACACCAGAATTGGCTATGTACGGATTTGCTGCTTTTTATGCAGTGTGTGCTGTGTTGAACTGGTGGTACTATCTTGGCCCCAAAGCAGAATATAAAAATCCATAATAAAAAACAAAGAAAACCTGGAATAAGAAAATGTAGTCAGTCAGGTGACTTTTATTTATTTCACACCGCGTGTCAAACGATAGACGAGCCAACCCAGAGCTATAGTGAATACTCCGAATGATGATTCCAGCGGTCTGACAATAATCGTATGCATTATCATCCAGATACTCAATAATATAAAGATACCGGGAATTACTGGATAACCCCAGGTTCGGTAAGGCGAGGGCAGACGGCGACGGCGCAGTACGAATACGCCGGCAGCAGTCAGTCCTGTAAAAATACTAAGCGTAAAACCCACATAATACATTAATGTATCAAATGTCATGGTGGTCAGGATAATCAAGGCGATTATAGTTTGCAGGATTATACCGTTAATCGGAGTATTTCTTTTAGACTGCCGAGACAGAAAGCGGAAAAATGGTATATCCCTGCCCATAGCCTGGTACACACGCGGTCCGGCCATGACCATGGCGCTGATCATGGAAAGGAGAGTAACGGCAATGCCCAATGAAAATAAACGCCCAATGGATTCGCCAAACAGGCTTACGGCCGCCAAATAACCGACTTCCAGCACTCCGGCCATTGATTTCAGCGGTACAGCGCATATATACAGAACGTTTAAACCTAAATAAAGCAAAGTTACCAAAGCTGTACCGATGATGAGTGCCAGAGGCAGGTTGCGGCCGGGATTTCTAACTTCTCCGCCAATATATGCCGCTGCATTCCAGCCCGAAAAAGCATACATTACAAAAATCAGGGAAACAGCAAAAGCGGGAGAAAAATATTGGCCGGGATTTATCTGAAAATCCATGCGGTTTATTTCCGTTAAAGTTCCGACGGAGAATCCAGCTATGATAAAGGCCAGGATTAAACCGATTTTAAAAAAGGTTAAAACATTCTGAGTAAAAGTTCCTGTACGTAGACCAGCCATGTGCAGAAACGAAAATATTAACAATACTCCCACTGCAGCGCCCTTTTGGGGCACCTGGGGCAGGGCTGCGGACATGTAGGCGCCGAAGGCCATGGCCGCACCTGCTATGGGAGCGGAAAAACCCACGATCAATGATATCCACCCGGATAAAAATCCCAGCCCGGGATTAAAGAGCTTTGAAAGAAAGTTATATTCTCCCCCATTTTCAGGCATTGCCGCAGCCAGTTCCGAATAGGTCAAGGCGCCGCATAATGCAATCAGACCACCCACAATCCAGACTCCCAGTAATAAGGGCGCCGAGGGAATATTTTCAACCAGAAATCCAGATGTTGTAAAAATACCAGTGCCGATCATACTGGCTACAACAATAGAGGTGGCCGAGACAGGCCCTAAAAGGCGTTTAGACTCCTCCATGTTCTAATTATTATTATATTCCGGCAGAGGACTTTCGGGGTAAACCATGGGTACAAAACGCACGGGAATTATAGATTTTTCCTCTATCTCAGTTTCGCTGGTTTTAATGATAACTTTTAATTCCTGCCAAAAACTACCTACCGGGATCACCATCCTGCCGCCGACCTTCAACTGATCCACTAAGGCCGGAGGGATTTTTTCCGGGGCTGCGGTAACAATGATTCTATCGAACGGCGCCTGGCTCGGCCAGCCTTGATAACCATCGCCCCAGCGGACAACCACATTATCATACCCCAACCGATCTAAGGTCTCCCGGGCTCGGTCAGCCAGTACTTTAACAATTTCAATAGTAAATATTCGATCCGCAGCGGCAGCTAATACTGCTGCCTGGTAACCTGATCCTGTGCCGACCTCCAGCACTTTCTCCTGCCCTTCCAGCTGTAATAATTCGGTCATCAAGGCCACTATATAAGGCTGTGAGATAGTCTGTCCCTCTCCAATTGGCAAAGGGTGATCTGAATAGGCGTGGACCGCAATATCAGATGGTACAAACTCATGCCGAGGTGTTTGTTTTAATATATTAATTACAATAGTATCGGTTATACCTCTTTTTTGAATCTGGGTTTTTACCATTTCTTGGGCTTCCGCCCTCCAGTTGAACT
>JAZFSI010000011.1:0-17191 GCA_036446075.1 Fidelibacterota bacterium | reverse complement strand
ATTTATCTGCACTTTCGGCGGGATATTTATGCCGGGAAATGAACTGGTTCCCTTTTGAAGCATTGCTATCAGCCGTAAAAGAAATTCAAAAACCAAAAATTGCTGAGCTAAACCTGGAAATATTATCAGTTTTTAAAAAGTAAAAAAAACCTCACCTGTTACGGAAAATCTCTGATTTTCCTCCTCACGTAAAAAATTCCCCGAATTTTTTACCCTTTCAACAATCCCTTGTCCGCAAAACTAATAACCTTCTGCCCCGCAATTATCAAATGATCGTGGACAGATATATCGATGGCCTCGGCGGCTTTGATCAGTTTTTCTGTAATAGATAAATCATCCCTGCTTGGTTCAGGATTTCCGCTGGGATGATTATGTACAAAAACCAGAGCAGCTGCATCATAAAACAGGGCCCGCTTTACAACTTCCCGGGGATATACAGCCGACGATGTTAAACTGCCTTCAAATAATTCCTCCATTTTTATTATCTGGTTTTGTCCATTTAAAAATATAACCAGGAATACTTCCCGCTTTCGATCCCTGAGTGCATGCTGAAGATATGTGTAGACGTCAGTTGAAGAACGCAAATAATCCTGCCCAATTATAGAATCGGCCAGGAAACGCCGGGCTACTGCCTGGGATATTTTTAACCCGAAAATATTTTTTGGTCCAATACCCGTAATTTTCTGGAGATCCAAGGGATCGGCTTCCAGTACAGCCCTTAAGGAGCCAAACACACCGAGCAATTCCTTGGATTCCTGTTTTTTATCCCTGCGGGGATTATTAAGGACCAGTAAAAGTTCAATAATTTCATAATCCTGGAATCCATCCAGACCATTATTAAGAAATCGGTTCACAAGTCTTCGGCGATGCCCGGAATTATTCTGTCTGGTTTTATCCACTTTCTTTGTCATAAATAATAAAAATTGTTATACGTCAAACCCCCTTGGAACTATTAATTACTTCTAAAGTATTCCTTAAGAAGTTTTAAAATTCAGGTTATCAATTCTTTTAGTTTAAATTGAAATTCCCTCAATTCCCTGATATTACCTGCCTTTATTTCGCCGGAATCCCATTTTAAAAGGAAATCATTTTCTGAATCTCCTCCCCCCTGCTTTTGATACAGAGCATAAATATCAGTTCTTTCACGTGGTTTTTGTTCATGCAGCGAGGCCGTAATTTCGTAGGATATATCTTCCATTATATCAGTCACGACCCGCTGCGGCAGACTGCCGGCTAAAGCCTGCTTTTCCAGACCGGAAAAGCGCAAGCCCTTGATCATGTAATCTTCGTAGGCTTCCCAGGCAAAAGGCGCAGTTTTCTTTACAAATTCAGCCATTGCATCAGCATAAACCCGAATTTCGTATTGAGCATGACTGCTGGCGCGCAGGTTAATAAAATGCAGAAGGTTATGCAGATCGTTTTTCCAGTACCATTCGGTATAAATATTTACCGGGAGAATGCCCCGGGCCAACTCCCGGGCAATCCCGGCTGCATTCATTTCCTGATAAAGCTCATAGGAGCGCTCTGAAATTTCTTTGAAAAAGGCTAACACTTTTTGTTTTAATTCTTCCGAAACCTGACCTTCACGGCCCTGTTTATTCAAAGTGCTTTGATATTTAATATGTTCGGGATCGGGCAGGTAAAAATCGTCCCTGGCAGCGGAATAACGCAGACTGTATTCGTTAATATTGGCAGTCCTGTGGCGCACCCACTGACGGGCAACAAAAATGGGCATTTTACAATGGAATTTAAACTCGACCATTTCAAAAGGAGTGGTGTGCCGGTGCCGCATTAGATACCTGATTAAACCGCGGTCCTGATTAACCTTCTGGGTTCCTTTCCCGTAACTGACCCTGGCGGCCTGAACTATGGCATCATCCCCGCCCATGGCATCAACCAGGCGCACAAATCCTTTATCCAGACATTTAATTGTTTCTTTTGAAGCTGATGAACTACTCATTTTTTGTGTTTGTATATTCTAGAATTTTAAATGATTTTAGAGGACCTAAATTGAGCCAGAATCAGGGAGAAATCATAGTTAACAATTGAATTAATTCAATTGTTAACCGTGAATAGTGAACAGTGAATTGTGAGTAGTATGGGAAAATTCATTGAATTTTTTACGTGATGTAAGTAAAAATAATCTTCCTAAAATCTATCAACTATTTACTACTGACTTTTCCCCCTCTGACTTCTGCCTGCCCCGCTGGGAGCGAAGCGACGATAGCGGGGACTTCTTTTTCCCTCACTCGTAACTCGTAACTCTTAACTCGTAACTTCTCCCTTTAGCAGCTCAAATACCTTATCCACAGATTGAGGTGTGCCGGCTATCAAGCCCGTTTTTATGAGAGTACTTTTTTGATTAAAAATCAAATCCTCTCCCTTTAGGTCGATTACTTTTCCGCCGGCTTCAATTACAATACAGGTCCCGGCACAAATATCCCACTCGTTTTTGGGTCTTAAAGTTGCGAATATATCGGCCTGGCCGGCCGCCGTGAGTCCCATTTTATAAGCCACACTGCCTACCGGTTTAAGATTTTTAAAATCATTTTTAAAAGATTTCCAGAGTCCCCTCCTGGTTTCTGAGCGGCTGTTTAATATGGTCATATCCTGCAGCCTTATTTTACTTTTGCATTTTATGACATTTTCATTCAAATATGCTCCCTGACCTGCCTCTGCAGAAAACATTTCTGTGGTGACTGGATTGTATAATACCCCCAGAACAGGGCTGCCTTTATGGACCAGTCCGATGCTGACCACAAAATTGGGGATTCCTGCAATAAACTCCTTGGTGCCGTCCAATGGATCTACTACCCAGACCCAATCATGGTTCAATCTGGTTTTAGAATCCAGAGTTTCTTCGGAAAGCCAGCCATAACGGGGGCGGGCAGAGGTCAGTGTATTTTTTAAATAGTCATCAGCAGCTTTGTCCGCTGTTGTAACCGGATTGTTAAAACTTTTGTTTCTTACTTCAAATTCGGACTTGTAGTAACCTAAAATTAAATTCCCGGCTGCCTGGGCAGCATTTTTTGCTAAAGCTAAATCGTCCATATTAAATCTGAATATTTCTGCATATTTATCTCATGGCCGCGGAGATAAATTTGTTCAATGGATAAATATTTTTAAAAATCTCTAAAGAATCCTCAAAAATATCCGGAGATAAGATGGTTTGGTCGGGAATCGATCTTAAGGCAACTAAATCTTTATGGCGCAGCCATTGTATCTGGGCATGATCTTTGGCATAACCCTGGGGGGCAACTTTTAATTTTTCTCCCCCCAATTCACCAAAATTCTTTTTAAATGAAGGCGCTTCTACAACCTTTTTAAATTCCCGCGGTTTTTCAACCAGGCGTTCCCGGATTTTATCAAGTGTTTCTTTTTCGGGATGCCAGATGCCGCCGCCTGCAAATGAATTGCCCGGGTCCAGGTGAAAATAATATCCGGGTCCCGGTTCCTTTCTGCCTCCCCCTTTCAGATTTGCTCCAAACCAGGTTTTATATGGTAGTTTATTTTTAGAAAAACGGACATCCCGGTATATTCTAAAGATACAGCCCTTAGGTTCCAGGCCGAATAAACTTTCATCAAAATCAGAAATTTGATGGATCAGCATGGCCACCAAATCATAAAAATTCTCAAAAGCGGAATCAAAGGCGGCTTTATTGCTGCGAAACCATTCCCGATTGTTATTTTTTTTTAATTCTTTTAAAAACTTGAAGGTATCTTTTGTTATCACGGAATTCTCTCAGTTGAATTTATCATTATTATTTAGGAAAATAATCAGCTTCTCTCAATTTATTTTAATGTCTTTAGTCTGCTTAAGAATAAAAATCAAATACTATCCTGCCCTTCTTTCACACTAAAATATATGGCCTGGGGATGGCTGAAATACCATCCGCTTACGGAGGCAGTCGGCAGCATGGCCCTGGATTCAGTCAATTGAATGCCTGTATTTTTTTCTACATCCAGTAAATTCCAGATTATATCTTTTCCTTTATGATCGGGGCAGGCCGGATATCCGGGGGCCGGGCGAATGCCTTGATATTTTTCCCTTAATAAGTCCCTTTGAATTAAGATTTCACTTTCGGCATACCCCCATAATTTTGTACGCACAAGCTGGTGCATTTTTTCTGCCAGGGCTTCAGCCAGTCTGTCGGCCAGAGCTCTGGCCATAATGGCGCTGTAATCATCCTGCCCGGCTTCAAATTTTTGTACAAGCTCCTTAAGTCCCCAGCCGGCGGTCACGGCAAAACTTCCGATCCAGTCCTTTGTTCCTGCTGCCCTGGGAGTTATAAAATCAGCCAAACAATAATTAGCCCGGTTTACACCTTTATCCAATTTTTGCCGGGGAAAATTAATTTCCAGATTTTTGGCCTCTGGACGAACTATTTCTACTGTTTCATTTTCGGACCGAGCCTGGAAAAAACCAACAACAGCTTTCGCCTGCAGTTTTTTCCCTTTAATTATCCGGTCCAATAGTGCCTGCGCATCCCGGAATAGTTTACCGGCTGCATTTCCATATTTTAAACTTTTAAGTATTTCCGGGTATTTCCCCTTGATCTCCCAGACATGAAAAAATGGCGTCCAGTCTATAAATCCAACCAAATCTTCCAGGTTTATGTCATTAATTACTTTATATCCTTCGAAATTTGGTTTTGGAGCTTCGTATTTATGCCAGTTTATATTGATTTTCCGCTCTCTGGCGGTAGAAAGAGAAAGCATAGATTTATTACGTTTTGCCGATAAATGTTTAGAGCGTATCTGTCCATATTCCGTACGTATATCATGGGCATATTTTACCCTTCCTTTTTCATTTAATAGATTGGAGACTACGCCCACGGCGCGGGAGGCATCCATTACGTGTATGGTTGCACCCGCATAATTCTGTTCAATTTTTACAGCCGTATGCTTGCGGCTGGTGGTAGCGCCGCCGATCAGTAATGGAATATCAAATTTCTGGCGTTCCATTTCCCGGGCCACTTGAACCATTTCATCCAGGCTGGGAGTAATCAATCCCGAAAGACCGATAATATCTGCTTTTTCTTCCCGCGCTCTTTTTAAGATTGTGTCCACCGGAACCATTACTCCCAGATCCACTATTTCATAATTATTACAGCCCAGTACGACGCTGACGATATTTTTTCCGATATCATGCACATCTCCTTTTACCGTGGCCATAACAATTTTACCGTTATAAAAATTCTTAAGTCCCGATTCGTTTCTTTCCTTTTGAATAAAGGGCAGCAGATAAGATACTCCCTTTTTCATAACTCTTGCAGATTTTACAACCTGGGGTAAAAACATTTTTCCGGAACCGAATAAATCTCCCACCTGGTTCATGCCGTCCATTAAAGGTCCTTCAATCACTTCCAGAGCGAGCTTATAATTTTTACGCGCTTCCTCAACGTCTGCTTCGATAAATTCAACAATCCCTTCAACCAATGATTTTTTAAGGCGTTCTTCTACATTCTGCTCACGCCAGGCCAGATCTTTTTTCTTTTCTTTGGCTCCCTGAAATTGACCGGCAACTTCCAGCAGACGTTCAGTACTGTCTTTACGGCGGTTAAAGAGGACATCTTCTATACGCGATTTTAATCCCTGTTTTATATTTTCATAATTAACCAATTGCCCCGCATTTACAATGCCCATATCCATGCCCGCCTGCACAGCATGGTATAAAAAACAGGAATGCATGCTTTCCCTTAAGGCTTTATTGCCCCTGAAAGAAAAAGAAAGGTTGCTGACACCCCCGCTGATATGTACTTGGGGCAGTTTTTCTCTGATTGTTTTTACAGCTTTTAAATAGTCCAGGATATAATTATTATGCTCTTCAATACCGGTCGCCACAGCAAAAATATTAGGATCAAAAATAATATCCTCGGGCGGGAATCCAACTTGTTCTGTCAGAATTTTATAGGCTCTTAAGCAAATTTGAACTTTTCTTTCATAAGTATCGGCCTGACCTTGTTCATCAAAAGCCATAACGATTACAGCCGCGCCGTAATATTTTACCAGGCGGGCCTGACGCACGAATTCCTCCTGCCCCTGTTTCAGTGAAATAGAATTTACGATACCTTTACCCTGGATATTTTTCAAGCCGGTTTCAATTACGGACCATTTGGATGAATCAATCATTATGGGGACCCTGGATATCTCCGGTTCAGATGCAATAAATCTTAAGAATTTCTCCATTGCTTCTTCCGAGTCCAGTAATCCGGCATCCATATTCACATCTATGATTTGAGCTCCATTGTCTACCTGCTGCCGGGCTACGGTTAATGCTTCCTCATATTTGTCTTCTGTTATCAACCTCCTGAACCTGGCTGATCCGGTCACATTCGTACGTTCGCCTATATTAATAAAGTTGCTGTCCGGCCTGATCGAGACGGGCTCCAGGCCGCTTAATTTAGTGTAAGCATTAACCTGCGGTATTACCCTCGGTTTAAGATCTTTAACAATATCCCCGATTGCTTTAATATGGGCCGGTGTTGTACCGCAGCAGCCGCCCACCAGATTTACCAGACCGCTGGCCGCAAATTCACCCACAATGGCTGCCATATGCTCGGGAGATTCGTCGTATTCCCCGAACTCGTTGGGCAGACCCGCATTGGGGTAAACTGTAACAAATGTATTTACGAATGAGGAAATCTCAGACAGATATGGCCGTATCTGTTTAGCGCCTAAGGCGCAGTTTAGACCAAAAGTAATCAGATCAAAATGACGTACACTGTACCAGAATGCTTCCACGGTCTGTCCGGACAATGTTCTGCCGCTCTTGTCAGTGATTGTACCGGAAACCATGAGCGGCAGTTTTTTTCCCTTTTCATCGAATACGTTCTTAACTGCAAATAAAGCAGCTTTGCAGTTAAGAGTATCAAAGACAGTTTCAATCAGTATTAAATCGGCGCCGCCGTCAATAAGTCCTCTGGTCTGAATAACGTAAGCTGCGGCCAGACTGTCAAAATCAGTATTACGGTATTCCGGATTGTTAACATGGGGACTCAAGGATGCCGTACGATTGGTCGGACCCAGAGCACCGCAGACAAATCTTGGTTTTTGGGGATTTCTGCGGGTGAAGTCTCTCGCTGCCTTTTTTGCGATCCTGGCAGCTTCAAAATTAATTTTATAAACTTCGTCCTGCAGATTATAATCCGATTGAGAAATAGAATTGGCGTTAAAAGTGTTTGTTTCCACCAGATCTGCCCCTGCTTCCAGATAGCTGCGATGGATTTCTTCCACCAGGTCCGGTCTGGTTAAACACAGTATATCGTTATTGCCATTTAAGTCGCAGGAATGATCAGCGAAAAGCTTTCCTCTAAAATCCTCTTCTTTAAGATTATAGGATTGGACCATGGTTCCCATGGCGCCGTCCAGCAATAGAATTCTTTTGGATAAAATGGATTTAATATTCATAATATTATATTCTTGTGTCATCTCAAATTCAAAGTGCGCACAACAAATTCGAGAGAAAACAAAATAGCATAAAAAAAGCCCAGGATGTACCGGGCTGTTTATTTACCTGTTTAGCACCCTTTTTTATTGTCGCGGCAATTTGGCTAAATCACGACCCATTAAATTACACTTCGATTTTTCTCAAATACAACCCAAAGATTTGCTTAAAGTACTTGGGGAGTAAGTCTTATTTTATGTAGGTTTCCCCTTGGATGTAATTGATTGGAAGGCATTTTTCAAAGAAAATTTTTATGGTCTCTAATGGAGATCAGCTAAACAGTATTGACAGATTTTATGCTACTTCAGACAATCTTAATTTAGATTTCTGAGTATTATTCGCCCTAGAAAGGGCAAATTCCCACCTTCTTTTCAACTCCCATCCCGGCTCGTGTTCTAACGGTTTATTGATATCCGCGGAGTGATAAATGAAAAAAGAAATATATATAAATGAAAGTATGGGAGAATCCCGTATTGCCATTTTAGAAGATGACACCCTGGTTGAAGTTTATGTCGAAAAACAGGATCGTCAGCGCATGGTCGGCAATATTTATAAAGGGAAGGTAGAAAATGTAATCCCCGGAATGCAGGCCGCCTTCGTTGATATTGGTTATAATCTAAACGCTTTCCTGCCCTTTTCCGAAATAGAAAATTCGGCCTATTTATCCGAAATCGAGGGTAATCAAAAAAGAAGGAAAACAACCAAACCTAATGAGACGCGCCGGAACAACGACAATATTTCCGTTGATCTAAAATCCGGTCAGGAAATTTACGTGCAGGTCATCAAAGAAGCTTTCGCCGGTAAAGGTCCGCGCGTTACCACAGAAATTGCAATTCCGGGCCGGCTTTTAGTTCTGGTTCCGGGAGCAAAATACATCGGTATATCAAAAAAAATATGGGATAAATACGAACGCAGACGTTTGAAAAAAATCGTATCAGACTCCAAGCAAAAAGATCTGGGGGTGATAGTTCGCACTGTGGCAGAAGGGAAAAATGAGGATTTGATCAAAAATGATTATCAAATGCTGATTGACCAATGGGAAAAAATGGAATCAAAAAGTAAAAAATCTGCTGCTCCCGCCCTTATTTATGAGGATTTAGAAACTGCTTCAAGCGTAATTCGTGATCTTTTCACTCCGGATATCAATAAAATTGTTATTGATTCAAAAAAACTTTTCCGCAAACTCCAGACTTATCTGGAAGATGTATCGCCCAGTATGACCGGACGTCTGGAATTTTATAAATTAAAGCAGCCCCTGTTCGAAAGCATGGGCATTGAAAGCGAACTGGACAAGCTGCTGACACCCCGCGCCTGGCTGAAAAGCGGCGCCTATCTCGTAATTGAAAAAACCGAAGCAATGGTGGTTGTGGATGTAAACAGCGGACGATTTATCGGGAAAAAAGATCATGAGGCAAATTCACTCAAAATAAATTTAGAAGCCACCAAGGAAGTTGCCCGGCAATTGCGTCTGCGTGATCTTTCCGGACTGGTGGTTATTGACTTTATTGACCTGCGCGAGGAAGACAACCGCCGCAAGGTATATTATGACCTGCGCAAAGAACTTAAGAAAGACAGGGCCAAAGTAGCTGTTTCGCCAATTTCTGAATTCGGACTTTTAGAAATGACACGCCAAAGGATTCGTTTAAGTCTGCTGGATTCAATGAGTGAGGAATGTCCCACCTGCAAGGGCAATGGCCGCATCATGTCCAAGGAAACCTTAATAACCAGGATAGATCACTGGCTGCGGCGTTATAAGGCCAAACACCGCAACCTGCGCTTAAGGCTGGAATTACACCCGGAATTGGCGAAATATTTTTCCCGCGATAAGAAGAAAACCATGCGGGGACTTATGTGGCAGAACTTTGTACATATTTCGATTAATTCTAATCAGGAAGTATCCCGTGACAGTTTTAAATTTTATTCAGTCCCCAAAGGACTGGATGTTACAGCGCAAGTAGGGGTTGAATAGAAGTAATTATTCTATTAAATTCCCCAGCTTTTTTGGAGATAAAATGTTAGCAATCGTAAATATCAGTGGTAAACAATTCAATATTTCCTCAGGGAATAAAATCAAAGTTCCTTTACAGGATACTGAGGTTGGAAAAAATATTGTTTTTAATTCTGTTTTATTAACAGACAATGGTAAAGAAGTAAATATCGGGAAACCCTTTCTCAAAGATGTTTCTGTTTCAACTACGGTATTGGAACACGGACGGGATCGGAAAATATTAATTTATAAAAAGAAACGGCGTAAAGGCTATCAGCGCAAAAATGGTTTTCGCGCCAGATACACTCTATTGGAAGTCGGAGAAATAGCATTGAAAAAATCACCGGCCAAAAAAAAGAAAGCCGTCCCGAAATCTTCTGCCGCGAGCAGTCAGAAAACAAAGGAAGTTTAAAAATGGCACATAAAAAAGGTGTTGGCAGTTCACGCAATGGCCGCGATTCAAACGCCCAGCATCTCGGTGTAAAAGTATCCGATGGCCAGACCATTCTGGCCGGTGGAATCATTCTGCGCCAGAGAGGCACAAAATTTCACCCCGGTGTAAACGTTCGCAGAGGAGGAGATGACACTCTTTTCGCCACTGCGGATGGATTTGTAAAGTTCGGCACCTTCCGGGGTTCCCGTAAAATAGTGAACGTGGAAACTGCCTGAAAATAAATTAAGTTAATTTTATTTTAAAAAACCCCCGCTTTGACGGGGGTTTTTTTTATAAAAAAGTGTAATTTCTAACCTGAATTATTCTTGAAAACTCATGAATTATTCAGGTTAATATTTTTTCAAATTAAAAAACGGGGTGAATCCATGTCCAGAGCAAAAATTACAATGATAGGCGGCGGTCAAATCGGGGGCAACCTTGCTCTTTTAGCCGCCCAGAAAGAATTAGGCAACATAGTCATTTTTGACATACCTAAAGCGGAGGGCATGGTTAAGGGCAAAGCCCTGGATCTAATGCAGCTGCGTCCCCATGATGGTTACGACGCCGATATTACGGGTACCTCAGATTATAAAGATATAACCGGTTCGGACGTTATTATTATTACGGCCGGTATTCCCAGAAAACCGGGCATGAACCGGGAGGATTTATTGGGTATCAATTTGGGAATAATGAAAGATGTGGCCGAAAACGTAAAAAAACACGCACCCGGGGCTTTTGTTATCGTTATTTCAAATCCTCTGGATGCAATGGTATATACCTTTTATAAAGTTTCAGGTTTTCCCAAAAATCAAGTCGTGGGCATGGCCGGTGCTTTGGACAGCGGCCGCTTTCGAACTTTTATCGCCATGGAAACCGGCTACTCGGTTCAGGACGTAACTTGTATTGTGCTGGGAGGTCACGGGGATACAATGGTTCCCATTACCAGGCTTGCAACAGTCGGCGGCGTACCGGTCGAAGCTCTGATTTCCAAAGAGCGCCTGGAAGAAATTGTCCGGCGTACCCGCTTTGCCGGCGGCGAAATTGTAAAACTGCTGGGCAACGGCAGTGCTTTTTATGCCCCTGCTCAGTCAGCCCTGGAAATGGCAGAAGCATATTTAAAAGACAAAAAACGCGTGATCCCCTGTGCCGCTCTATGCACCGGAGAATTTGATATAAATGGATATTTTATTGGAGTACCTGCTGTTATCGGAGCTAAAGGAGTTGAAAATATCCTGGAATTCCCCCTGACAGAGGACGAAAAAGCAGAATTAAAAAATACTTTAAGCGTTGTTCAAAAAACTGTGGGAGAAACTGGTCTTTAACGTCCTGAAAATCTAAATACTGAAAAACCCTTCCAAAGCGAAGGGTTTTTCATTTTATTACCAGAATTTATATTAAATTAATCACTGCATATAAAATTGATTATTGTTGACAACCTTTTTTACATATCAGTGTCATATCCTATGTGACAAACCCGAACATTGAAAAGCGAAACAAAAATTTTAATAATTGAGGCCCAGGCGGGGGATGCAAATGCGTTCCACGACCTTGTGGCCATGTTTGACGGAAAAATTATGACATTAGCGTACCAATTAACACAGAACAAACAGGATGCAGAGGATCTTTATCAAGAGGCCTTTATCAAGGCTTATAAAAATATTTCCAAGTTCAGATTCCAAAGTGAATTCTATACCTGGTTGTATAGAATTACCATTAACACATTTTATAATATGAAACGAAAACTATCAAAATACCATTTTCAGGAACCGGACATAAAAGGCACTAATGATCCTGTCAGCCACTTGTCTGATGAAAGCCACAACCCTCAGAATGCTCATGAGATCCAATCTGCCGTAAAAAATGCTGCCCAGAACCTGCCCCTGAAACAAAGAACAGCCTTTATGTTAAAACATATGCAAAATCTTAAAATTAGAGAAATAGCCAATATAATGGATATCGGTGAAGGAACAGTCAAAAAATATCTATTTAGAGCTATGGAAAAACTTCGTGACGAATTAAAGGAGTATCAATATGCCTAAGAATATCTCCGCATCTGAAAATATATCCAAAATTAAAAGAGAGCAGGCCGCCCTGTATGTATTTAATGCTCTAACAGAACCGGAACGAATTAATTTCGAAACAGCCCTGAAAAGTTCGCCCGCCCTTAAAACCCTGGTGGATGAATTAGAATCCACTCTTAGTTTAACAGCAGATCCCCTGGAATACACACCCTCCGACATTGAACTCCAGGGTCAAAGGAATCTTTTAAGGGGACGCCTTGAACAAATCATAACTCAGGGGAATAAGGGTTTTAAATCCCCCGCCTGGAGCGCTGCCGGCCGATATTTAACACCCCTTTTCTCTCTCAGGCAGCCGGCCCTGGTGGTCTCCTGTATAATAATAGCCTTTGCGGTAGGCACATTTGTAGATTTCAAACCCCTCTCCACGCCCGCTGCAGAAACGTATTCATCGGCTGACATTGTTGAATTAATTGAATCCGGCACTCTATCCAATATTACTCTGGAAGAAACTGATAAAAACAACGGAGGCATCAGACTGGCTGCTGAGAAAACACAAAACTTGAATGTATCCGGCGGTTTAAGCGACGAATCTATTCAAAAAGTATTATTCTACCTCCTGTTAAATGATGCCAATCCCGGGAAACGTCTCAGAGCTGTGGAACTGTTGAAAAAGTCCCCGCCCGGCAACGATAAGAAACTTGTATTAATATCTTCTGTTTTATCCGATTCCAATTCCGGAATCCGGTTGAAGGCCCTGCACCAGCTGGGCACTTTTGAAATTGATAAAACCATCCGGGAAGCTGCTCTAAAGGTATTACTGGAGGATGAAAACGAAGCTGTGCGCATGGGAGCCCTGGCAATTTTAGCCAACAGCCCCACTCAAGATATAATCCCGGCCCTGCGCGTTGTTAACCTGATGGATGATAATCAATATATTCGGGACCGGGCCGGTGAAATCTTAAGTGAAATGGAAGACCTGGCTGCGGCCGATAGAATTGAGGCATCAAATTGAAGATATTACTCACATTAATTTTCACATTTTCCTGGGCCGTCGGTCAGGAAATGTTTGAATCATTCGATTTGGAAAGCACGAACCGTTATGTTGGAAAAACCACTTATGAATTTGATATAGGTCAGACAAGCCTGGCAAATCGAACCCTGGAAATGCTGCATATTTCCGGAGATATAGAAATTGAGGGAAAACGTACAAAAGTATTAACTGTTGTCGAAAAAATGACCGTCAAGAGCAGCTCCGATAAAAAAGCCCGGATTTTATATAAAGAAAATAAAGCCAAAGTATTCCAGGCGGGACCGGGGCAGATCAAAGTCATGGGCAGCGCCGGCAGACGACCCTATAAAACATCTTTTAAATACTACATAACTGTACCCTCGGAATACAATATCAGCGCCCAGTCCAGCGGCGGTGACATCAGTATGTTTTTTGTCACCGGAGAAACCGATCTGCAGACCAGCGGAGGAGATTTAATAATTAAAACTGCCAATGGAAAGATATCTGCCCGCACAGCCGGCGGTGATATTTTGATCGATGATACAAAAGGTCTGGTAAACCTGAAAACTTCCGGCGGTGACATAGAAGTTTCTAATTGCGACGGGAAAATAGATGCGTCTACAGCCGGGGGCAGCATTGAGGTGAATGACTGCCAGGCGGAAATATCTGTCCAGACCAATGGAGGAAATATTGATCTGGAATCTATTACCGGCAGCAGCATTTACGGCCGGACCATGGGAGGCGACATGGAAGCGAAGAAAATTGAAGGTGATCTCAAACTGATTACCTATGGCGGTTACCTGGGTCTGAAAGATATAACCGGTTATGTCGAAGCTAAAACTTATGCGGGAGACATAGAACTTGATAATATTAAGGGAGCAATAGAAATATCCACGGGAGCCGGTGACATAGAAGGTCAATTTATATTAGGAGCTATTAATGCTCAAACAGACCATGGCGACATTGAAATCGAAATTAGATTAAATCAGAAAATTGAGAATCAGGACATTACCTTAAAAACCGATCACGGCAGCATATTACTGGTTTTGCCGGAAGATTTTTCAGCCACCATCGACGCTTTGGTAGAAGATAATTTTTCTGACGGCACCATAGAATCAGATTTCCCCCTGGAAATCTTCATGCACCGCGGCGATGTGCGCGCTGAAGGAACGATCCACAAAGGAAAATCAAAAATAAAACTTCGCAGCAATAATAATTCCATTATGATTGAAAAGGAATGATGCATGAAATTAATTTTATCATTTGCTTTCATTTTCAGCTGGGCCTTGCCCCAGATAACCCAAAATGATAGTCTATCATATTTAGAAACCGGTCATACGGAAAGTAAAGAAAATGGTTCCGCTCCGGATTTTAATTCTGAACAGGATGAATTATCCACCAGCGAAATTGTATTTAGAAATGATGTGGTCGTTGATTCAGCGCAGGTAATTTCCAAAAATATGCGGATTATCGGCGCCGATATAACAGTCTACGGCACCGTAGACGGCAATATTACCCTTTACGGCGGAAATGCTTTTCTTAAAAGCGGGGCAGTCTTAAATGGTCAGCTGGTCACAATCGGCGGATATGTAACAACGGAAGAAGATGTAACTATCAATGGAAAAATCATAGAATCAAATTTAGCCGAAGGCCTGATCTATCGAAAAACAGATAAAGATTATGTTACGGGCCGTTCTGAGTTTAACCTGGACCGCCGTTCTTTTAGATCAAGCCGCAGCTGGATACATCCTAAAAAATCCTTGTTTGTCTACAACCGAAATGAAGGGCTGGTTTTTACACCTTTTAATACACGTTGGGACAGGGCTAACATGTCGAACTTTCGACTCAACTGGTCTTTAGGTGTTCGCATTCACAAAGGCGTAAAACCGGATTTTGTGGGCCGTGGAACATTGGAAAAAACTTTTTTTCCAAATCGCAATCTGGTGCTGTATTCCAGCATATTTAAAGAAAGCAGAACTGACGACAGCTATCGACTGCCCAGGAAAGAAAATTCTCTGGCAGGGATTTTAGGACGCCAGGATTTCTACGACCGCTGGAATGAAACAGGGTGGGAAATAGGACTTGGTTTGGATTTTTCACCAAAACTGCGTTTAAATGCCAAAGCTGTGATATCCGATCAGGACAGTCTCCATCTTCTGGATTTATGGAGTTTGTTTGAGCGCAGCCGTCCTTTAAGAAAATCACTTGCTATGCAATCCGGGCAGGTAAACTATTATCAGATTACCTTAGCTTCCCGCACTCCTAATTATACAACTCTTTCCAGCGGCGCGGCCCTGTTTCTGCAGTCTGAATACATGCAGGCAGTGGGAGACACTACGAGCCTGTTGGATATGAAATTTAACGAACTCATAAATCGTAATCTGATGATCTTTATAATGAATTGGGAATTTTCACCGGGCTTAATATTCCGCAGTCGCCTTCTGGCCGGATCAGCAGGCCAAAATTTACCCCCGCAGCGCTATTTTGGAGTAGGCGGCCTGGGTTCCGTTGCGGCCCAGCCCTACAAGGCCCAGCTGGGCGACAGAATGGCTCAAGCCAACCTGGAGTTATTGATTACGCCTGAATTCACCGGCAATGACTGGATTGTAATATTATTTGCCAACGGCGGAAATGCCTGGTCCCGGGATGATTATGATTTTGACTTCGACAAAATAAAAACAAATGGAATTTCAAGCGCCGGAATTGGATTCGGCAATTCAGAACATAACGATGATCTGGACTGGATGATAAATATTGCTAAACCGCTGGACAGAAGCGGACCTTATGAAACTACAATTAGAATAAATTACAATTTTTAATATGAAAAAATACATTCTGCTCACAATTTTTTCCGCGATTTTAACTTTTGCACAAAATCCCATACCGGATATAGACTATCGTGAATCAAAACGAGAAGAAGGAAGAGATGACGAAGGACATTGGGTCCGGGAATATTATAAATACAATGTAAAATCCCTGCGTTTATTAGAAACCGTCTTCGATTTTGGAATGGGGGAACTTGAACTTGAAGCAAATTCAAAAAGAGGATTGATTGAAGGAAACCTCCGTTATTATTCAGATCGTGAAACACCTATTGTTGATTTTCATAAATTCGGGTCCAAGGGTACCCTGATTGTAAAAAGTGATGCTTTAGATGCAAATCATGACGGCCGTCATATTATATCCTGGGGAGATTTAAGAAAAATTAAAGATCCTGACACCATAAATAATGAACTTTATTTTGCACTGCCTAAAAAAATAGATACGGATTTAAATTTAGATTTTGGTCTGGGAGAAGTAAACATTGATCTGGATGATTTAAGTATAATAAATATGAATCTCGATTGCGGACTCAGCGAAGTCAGGCTTGAATTAACCAAACCAAATCCGGTTATTTGTCAATTTTTACGGATTGAAAGCGGATTGGGCGAGTTTGAAGGTGTCGGACTTGGCAATTTAAGAACCCTCAGGATGGATTTTGAAATCGGACTAGGGTCCGCAGAAATAGACCTCAGGGGAGATTTTTCAAATGATATGGATGTAGAAATTGACGTGGGCCTTGGTTCTTTAGAGCTAATTCTTCCCCGTAATACCAATATAGAACTTCAGGTAAATGACAATTTTCTCTCCAGTGTAGATATCAGCAGTCTGCAGGAAGATAATGGTAAATGGGTAAGTCCGGACTGGGATTCTTCTGATCCGACTGTGACCCTGCATATCAGCGTTGGATTAGGATCCGTCGAAATTGACGTGCGCCGTTAAATATTTAAATAAATATCTGCGCCTATAATATTTACAGAATATTTCTTAATTAATATTTTAGAATTTTCCAGAGCACGGCCCGTTTCTGTTCCAAATTTCCAGAGGTGATGCCTGCATTGCACGACCTTATCAGTAATAATCCCGTCTGCCAATGAAGAACCGCGATGCGGACAGCGGTTGTCCCAGGCGATTATTTTATGTCCCAGATTAATCAAAGCCACCGGATTCCCCTCAACCATTACTACTTTCCCGGTTAAGGGCGGTATATCGCTTATATTAGCTACTTTCAACATAAAAGAGTGAGTAATGAATAGTGAATAAAAAAAGTGACGGGTGGAGGAAAAATTCGTAGAATTTTTCCTGTGACGGGTGACGGGCAAGTAATAATGTCATTGCGATCCCGGCTTCCGGTCGGGAGAAGCCTGTCTGGCGCCAGACAGGCAATCTCATAATCATATTCTGCATCCTAATATTCGGAGATTGCGGCGGCGGAAACTCCTTTTCATAGTCAGTAGAAGAACCTTTCAAAGGT
>JAZFSI010000010.1:0-11979 GCA_036446075.1 Fidelibacterota bacterium | reverse complement strand
ATACTTTTGAGGAATTAAAAATACCCTTAAGTGTTGCAGCTACGGATCTTCAGAACTGTGAACCGGTAATTTTTAATTCTGGAAATTTAATTCAGGCCTTAGTAAACAGTGCCGCTATTCCGGGTTATGTAGATCCGGCTTTTAATGAGGGCAGTTTAATTGTGGATGGAGGTGTAAGTTTGCCCATACCGGGTTTGGCCCTGAAAAATAAAGTAGATTTTTTAATTAACGTGGATATTCGTAAACGCGATTTACCACGTTTATCAGATATCAATATTTATGAAATTATGATGAGAGCAAATTTTGTAACTTACTTAAAATTGACCGAACAAATGAATAAAACTGCAGATTTTGTTATTTCTCCCAATGTAAAAAATATTCAATGGTCTCAATTCGAACATTCCGAACTGCTTTTTGAATCCGGTTGTAAAGCAGCCGAAAATTCTTTACAAGATCTAAAATTAAAAATTAAAAACAGATCAGGATGGGCCTATACCCTGAAACATTGGATTGATAAATTTCTTTAATAATTGTTACCTTTGATCCTAATTACCATCTTAATAAATGAATACATATGTACAATAAATTTACTATACTCCTTTTAAGTGTAATTCTAAGCGCTGGAGTTTCAGCCCAATTTATAACTCCCGTCACAATTACTGCCAATGCTCCTGAATCGGCGAGGGCAGGAGAAGTGGCTCTGATACGAGTCACGGCAGAAATGGATGAAAAATGGCATATTTATGCACTCCGGAATGTCGGTGAAGGCCCTATCGCATCCAAGGTTTTTGTAACCAGCGAGGCTGTTGAAGAGGTTGGCCGCGTTACAGAAAATGAAGCAATAGAAATATATGATGAAGGATTTGAAACTACTACCCGCTATCATCAGGGAGGTGCAGAATTTGCAGTGCCGCTGCTGTTAAAATCGGACTTAGCAGCGGGAACTTATCCGATTAACCTCAAAGTTCTATATCAAGTCTGCGATGCAACCATTTGTTATCCTCCCCGAGAGGAAGAAATTGTAGTTGATCTGATTGTTGAGCCCGGTACTGTCAGAACCGAAAAAACAGTATTTGTATCCGAAGAAAAGCCGCCTCCATTTAAAAGCGGCAGTCTGGGATTGGACGAGGCTATCGGGGCGGGTTTCATGTCATTTGTATTCCTGGCCCTTTCCATGGGCTTTTTAGCGCTGTTAACACCCTGCGTATTTCCCATGATACCTATTACGGTTTCATTCTTTACTCATCAAGGTGAAACCAGCGGCCGAAGTCCGTTTAAGCAGGCCCTGGTTTATACTTTGGGAATTATTATGACTTTTAGCATATTGGGCATGGTTTTGGCAATAACACTAGGTGCCTCCGGTGCAAATCAATTAGCAGCAAGTCCCTGGGTTAATCTATTTATAGGCAGCCTGTTTGTATATTTTTCCCTGTCCCTGTTCGGCATGTATGAAATTCAATTACCGGCAAGTTTTCGACAGTTCTCTTTAAACCAGGAGAGCCGCAGCGGTTATTTTGGTGTCTTGTTTATGGCCGTTACCTTTACTTTAACATCATTCACCTGCACAGTTCAGTTTGTCGGTCTATTATTGGTAGCCGCAGCTCAGGGTTTATGGTTTTGGCCCATGCTGGGTATGGTTGTGTTCAGCGCAGCTTTTGCCGCGCCCTTTTTCTTTTTGGCCCTTTTTCCCCAATATCTCGCTAAAATGCCCAAATCAGGAGGCTGGTTGAATTCGGTGAAAGTAACCATGGGTTTTTTAGAATTAGCTGCAGCATTTAAATTTTTCAGCAATACGGATCTGGTTTGGGGCTGGGGTTTCTTTTCACATAAAATGGTATTGGCCTCCTGGGCCATTATTATGGTTATGGCCGGAATTTATCTGCTGGGAAAAATCCGTCTGCCCCACGACTCAAATTTAGATGTGGTGGGAGTACCGCGCATGATGATCAGCCTGGCTTTTCTGGTGATGGGCCTCTACCTTTCTTCCGGATTGTACGGTCAAAAAATACACGGACTTATTTATGCCTATCTACCGCCTGTGGTGGTAGCGGAAACAGGTTCCGTAACCACAGACGGTGCCTCAATAGCCGAAGAATTTTCCTGGTTCAATGATTTGGAGGCAGGCTTAAGTGAAGCACGCCGAACCGGCCGGCCGGTTTTTATTGATTTTACGGGTTATACCTGTACAAACTGCCGTTGGATGGAGGCTAACATATTTACTAAACAAAGTGTAAAAGAACGCTTCGGTGAAATGATATTAGTGCAGCTGTATACTGACGGGGGCAACAATTTTAAGGAAAATCAACAATATGAGATAGATAGATTCGGTACTGCCGCCTTGCCTTTTTATGTAATGCTCAGCCCTGAAAACGAAATAATAGCCACCTTTCCCGGATTAACCAGAAATTTAGAAGATTTTCTTAACTTTCTGGACATGGGATTGGCCGGATAGGAGAACAAACAAGTGCAAACAATAAAATTTAGTATTCTTATTACCTTGATAGTGATTATTTCAGGATGTACAGAAAGCAAACCGGAAGCGGTTGAAAATAAAATGACCGTCAGCTCTATTGTGAACAAAATGACAGCTCCGGAAACTAAACAAGGGAAACAGAAAGGCATCCAGGCGCCGAACTTTAGATTAAGAAATGTAAACGGTGATTTATTTTCTTTTAATGATCTTAAAGGTAAAGTTGTACTCTTGAATTTCTGGGGTACCTGGTGCGCACCCTGTCGTGCTGAGATACCTGATTTTGTAAAACTTAATAATAAATATAAATCCAAAGGTCTGGAAATTGTGGGTATTACTCTTCAATCCGGCGAACCGGCTGATATTTTGAGATTTATGGAAAAATGGGAAATGAATTATACTATTCTAACTGATATATCAAACCATGAAACGGAGCTTGTTACCAGGCTGTACGGAGAAGCTACAGGAAAAGTCATTAATGTTGTACCCACCACATTCCTGATAAACAGAGAGGGCTTGATAGTTAAGGAATACATGGGTCCTCGTTCAGAAGAAATATTCTTCAGGGATATAGAGCCCTATCTTTAAAATTTCGTAAACCTAAACAGCTCAAAATTCCAGGTAAATATCCGTCAATCAAAACCAGGAGAAAAATGAATATTAATACGGGTCGGATGTTAATCATCCTGTTTTTTACAGCCGGACTGTCAGGCGCTGATTACTGGCAGCAGTATGTTCATTATAATATGGATGTGTATCTTGACACATCTGCTCACACTATCGCCGGAAAATCGATTATAAAATATGTAAATCATGCTCCGCATGAATTAAACCGTATATATATGCATCTTTACCCCAATGCCTTTAATCGGGGAACTGTTAAATATAGGGAATATCTGCAGGGTTACGGAAGGTCCAGCCGAGCTCGAGAATTTACAAAAAATGATAATGACAGGTATTTCAGCAGCATAGAAATTCAGGATTACAAAATCACTCAGGGTCCTGATATTTTGGCGGATCATTTTGAAATTGAGGGTACACTGCTTTCAACTGAACTGAGTCCTGCGCTTAAATCCGGTGATTCAGTAATAATTGAACTAAACTGGACCCATTTCATTGGGGAGCAATTTGAACGTGCCGGCCGGGTAGGGCAGCAGTATAACTTTGCCCAATGGTACCCTAAAATTGTGGTATATGATGAGAACGGCTGGTCAAATACAGCTTTCCATGCCGAAGGGGAATTTTATGGTGAATTCGGTGATTTTGAAGTTTCCCTGAATGTTCCCGGCGGTTACATAATTGCTGCCAGCGGAGTGGTTAAGACCGGTGACCCGGGCTGGGAGAGTGTCCGTGTAGACACAGCCCAGGATTTTTTAACCTGGGAAAAAACATTTAAAGTTTCTCAAAATATTAAGGGGGATAATCGCCGGCTTGTAACATTTTCGGCAGAAAACGTCCATGATTTTGCCTGGGTCACTTCACCGGATTTTTTATATGAGCAGGGCCGCTGGCAGGGTATTGATGTGCATGTCCTTTTCAACCGTAAAAATGGTGAAAAATGGACGAAAAAAGTAGTAAACAGGTCAGAAGCAGCCTTGGAATGGCTGAGCACTAATTTCGGGCAATATCCTTACCCTCAGGTAAGTACGGTCGACAGGCTCAAAAGCGGGGGCATGGAATACCCCATGCTGGTAATGAACGGATCCGAATCTGAATCTTTGATTTTCCATGAAATCGGACATATATGGTTTTATGGTATTTTAGGGAATAATGAGGTCAGGGAAGCCTGGCTGGATGAAGGGTTTACTTCTTTCCAGACACGCCGGTACATGATGAATAAATATGGATCCTGGGGATTTGACCTGATAAATTCATCTTATTTAAAGCCCTATCAGAAAAAGTTCTGGAAATTTTCAAGCAGTTTAGGCAGATCCCAATGGTCGACCATCAACTTTATTACCAGCGGTAAAGACGAACCGGTAGGACGTCCGGCCTATATGTTTAAAAATTCCACAGCCTATCGGCAAAATGCCTATACTAAACCCAGCCTAATGCTTGAGGAATTAAAATATATAATGGGCGACTCCGCATTTACAGAAATGATGTTTGAATATTATGGCCGCTGGAACCTGAAGCACACCAATGAAAACCGGTTTATAAATGCGGTGGAAAAAACCGGCGGGGAAGATATGGATTGGTTTTTTCAACCCTGGCTGCATAATACTAAACTTTTGGATTACGAAATAAAAAACTGGAGCAAAAACCAGAATGCCGACGGTACCTGGGAAATAAAATTAAAGATCAAAAGAACAGGAACGCGTGAAATGCCTCAATTGGTGGAAGTTAAACTGGAAAATGGATCAATTTACAGAACCTGGTGGCGCAACCATAAATGGCGAGGAGAAGATGATTTCATTTTCTCGGTACCCGCTGAACCGGCAGGAGCAGTTTTAGATCCGGATGTTAAGACCATTGATATAGACCGTAGAAATAATTATACCGGAAGAATGGGCAGCCTTCACATGTTATATCGTCCCGGTATGAATTTCAATCCGCGGGATAATTATGTGATTCAATGGCTGCCGACTATTCAGTATCATGAAATCGATCAAATTATGCCGGGAATTAAACTCAGCAGGAAATATGGTCCCTGGCAGTTTGAGGAAGCCGGAGTGCGAGTTGGCAGTAAGACCGGAAAGGTGTTTTGGTCATTAAAGGGCCGGCATATAAATCCACTGGGTAATAATAATCTTAGGGTTAATTATAAATTATATGATTTGGGAGCGGTTCGTGAAATTGGCGCCGGGATAACAAAAATAATCGATTTTACCCGCGGCCGCCTGGATTTTCTGGATTTGACTTTTTCTTTTCGTCTGACTGATGCTAAAGATACTACCAGAACAGACCTGTTTGATCAGGGCAGGATGGTTGTATTTATGTCTGCATTAAATTTTAATTCAGGTTCATTAAAGTCTTCCTTTATCCTTGAACTTGCCCCGGGAGGCTGGTCCGATTGGAGTTTCAGCCGTTTGACCTTCATAGAAAAATATGAAAAGAATTTCAAAAAAATCGGGGTAAGGGGACGGGGAATTATAGGACGAATCTGGTCCGGAGACGGGATAGTTCCGGTGCAGGAGAAATATACAGTAGAGGGAGCCGGTTCCGGCGATCTTTACGCTAAATTTTATTTACGGGATGAAACAAGTTTATTTAATCAGAGGGATCTTCGAGGTCGCTATCATTTACCCGGGGATGCAAATTTGAGGGGATTTTCAGGAAATGGATTTTTGGGAGTAGAAGAATTATTGGCTTTTTCATTTGAAGGTTTTTTCTTCCATTCAATAAAAGGTTTTCAGCTGGAACTTGTATCCTTTACGGATTTCGGCTGGCTCAAAGGGAAAAAATATGCTGATATTGATGGGGAATTCAATTATACGCTATTAGCAGATTCCGGACTGGGATTGAGAGTTGGAAAAAAAGTACTGGGGCAAAAATTATTTTTTAGAATAGATTTTCCCTTCGTGACCAGAATCGGGCATAAAACGGTAATTGATGAAAAAAAATGGATAATAAGTTTTCAAAAAGGATTATAAATCTCTGCCGGGCGTTTAGGATTATTTCCGGTTTTAAGGCTGGAGCCGTAACCTTTAAAAGACTCTTAAACAGATTCAATTTGTTAAAATGGCGGAACAATCATGACTTTAAGGCATTCAAAATCAGATTAACCAGAGTATCAATTATGAAAAAAACTTTAGTATTAACATTATTCACTGCGAGTCTCATGGCTCAGGGCTCAATCCTCAGTAACTTTAGCAGTCAATTTGCAGATATAGCCGAAAAAATCAATCCTGCCGTCGTAACAATATTAACCGAAAAAACCATTTCTAACGATCTCTATCATCAA
The DNA here is from genome assembly GCA_036446075.1 of Fidelibacterota bacterium. Classification (GTDB taxonomy): domain Bacteria; phylum Fidelibacterota; class Marinisomatia; order Marinisomatales; family TCS55; genus JAZFSI01. The sequence continues at coordinate 5,605 of JAZFSI010000010.1, read as the reverse complement.
CAGAATCCCGAAGGAGATGATTTATTTCGCTTTTTCGCTCCCCGGCACCCGCAAAGGGAATTTCGTACAAATGCATTAGGTTCGGGTGTTATTGTTGATGCTGAAATGGGTTATGTGCTTACAAATAATCATGTAGTTGAAGATGCCAGGGAAATTCTGGTACGTTTGCTGGATAAAAGAGAATTCAAAGCAGAAATTGTGGGCCAGGATCTAAAATCCGACATTGCTGTGATTAAAATTAAAGGCAGCAACCTTACAGAAATTAATTTTGGGAATTCGGATAAATTACGAGTGGGGGAATGGGTTATGGCTGTTGGAAGCCCTTTTAGCGCTAATTTGAGTCACACAGTTACAGCCGGGATAGTCAGTGCCAAGGGTCGTGGGAATATTATTGGTAATAGAGAATTTTATGAGGATTTTATTCAAACTGATGCAGCTATCAATCCCGGAAACAGCGGAGGTGCATTGCTTAATGTTGAAGGGGAATTAATTGGCATTAATACAGCCATTTATTCGGGCGGTTTCGACCGGTCTAATAAAGGAGTGGGATTCGCTATTCCTTCTAATATGGCTAAAAAAGTAATGAACGACTTAATTCAGCACGGTCGTGTAATTAGATCCTGGATAGGTGTTCAAATACAGCCTATTAATGACAATTATGCCAAAGCTTTAAAACTAAAATCCAGAAAGGGGGCTTTAATTGCTGATGTAATAAAAGACAGTCCCGCCGAAAAAGCTGGTTTAAAAACTGGAGATGTTATCCAGATATTTGACGGGATCGAAATTAATAGTGTTGATCATTTACGGAATGCTGTTTCATCTTCAACGCCTAATCTTAGTTATAATTTGAAAATCGTCCGCAATGGATATGAAAAAAAGATAAAGATTAAATTGGAAGAATTACCGGGTCCGGATATATCAATTACTTCTACTAAAATACCTGATCAGGAAATCGGATTAGGGTTAAAAGTAGTAGTCAGTACCCCAGCCTTATTAAGAAAATATGGTCTCGAAGAAAATGATGAAGGTGTAATAGTGGCCGGTGTAACACCAAATAGTCCCGCCGAAAATGAAGGCATTCGCGAGGGGTATTTAATAACCAGGGTGGGTACAAAAACTATTACAGATGCTCGTGAGTTCAGGGCGGAAATAAAAAAAGCAAAAAAAAATAAGGTAATATTGCTGCATTTAAAACGGGAAGGAACCGCCCGCTATTTAACTTTAGAATTTAATGAGTGAAAAAAGGATCAACCTTTAGGCCTGGTTTACTCGTAACCAGTAACGGGAAAATTTTCCTAATTTTCCCTCATCACCTAAAAAATTAAGCGAATTTTTTGTCTTCACAGAATAAGCTTTGATTTTTCTCGATTTAATTTCCTGATGAATTGGTGATTGACATTCGTTGATTACAAGGCAGGAATATCCTAATTTCCGTCCCTTAAAAATAAATAAATTTGTATTAATGATAAAAAAAGTTAAAACTCAAGTCGATTTCATCGACATAGAACATAAAATTCTTGAATTCTGGAAAAAAAATAATATTTTCAAGAAACGGGTTGAGGCCAATACAGGCAAGCCTAAGTGGTCCTTTATTGATGGACCAATTACCGCTAATAACCCCATGGGAGTACATCATGCCTGGGGCCGGACTTTAAAAGATCTCTATCAGCGGTACCGGGCCATGAGCGGATTTGAACTCCGTTATCAAAATGGTTTTGACTGCCAGGGTTTATGGGTCGAAATAGAAGTTGAAAAAGAGCTGGGTTTTAATTCTAAAAAAGATGTTGAAGCATATGGTATAGAAAAATTTGTTGAATTATGCAAACAGCGTGTAAAAAAATATTCTGAAATTCAGGCAGAACAGAGCCGGAGGCTGGGCTATTGGATGGATTGGGATAATTCATATTTTACCATGTCTGACGATAATAATTATACAATCTGGCATTTTTTGAAAAAATTATTTGAATCAGGTAAAATTTATCGCGGTCATGATGTTGTGCCATGGTCCGGACGATCCGGTACTTCCTATTCGCAAATGGAAATTATTGAGGGCAGAAAACTTGTCTCGCATAAATCTGTTTTTGTTCGTTTCCCAATAATTGAAAAACCCGGAGAATATTTATTGGTCTGGACCACAACACCCTGGACTTTAAGTTCAAATGTAGTGGCTGGAGTGAATGTGGATTTTGATTATTTGAAATTAAAGACCGGCGACGGGATTTATTACCTGGCCCAGGAAAATTTAAAATTCAAACGCCTTGAAAAACAATTTTCTGATAAGAAACAATGGATTGAGGGAATTCCCAAATTAAAAACAATTGCTCAATTATTTAAAGAGCGCGGCGGTTATGAAATATTGGGAACTATTAAAGGCGCCCAAATGCTGGGCTGGAAATATGAGGGTCCGTTTGATCAGCTGAAAGCCCAGAAAATTCCGGGAGGTTTCCCTATTATCCAGGCTGAACTTGAAGAAAAGGGTACAGCAGCCATAAACCAGCATCAGGTAATAAATCCGGGAAAAGATGGAATTGGTAAAGATATAGTTGTCAGCGGAGAGGGTACCGGTATTGTTCACATGGCTCCCGGCTGCGGTAATATTGATTACAAAGTTGGCAAAAAACTTGGTCTTGTACAATTATCTCCACTTGACGACGAGGCTAAATTTATTCGGAATTTTGGCTGGCTGGAGGGCCTCAGGGCTACGGCTGAAGAGACCACAGAATTGATAATTGATGATTTAAAAAAACGAGGCTTTTTATTTCATGTTGAAGATTATCCCCACATTTATCCCCATTGCTGGAGATCAGGAGACGAATTAGTGTTCCGGCTGGTGGATGAATGGTATATCAATATGGATTGGCGGGATAAAATAAAAAAAGTTGTAGATAAAATAAATTGGATTCCGGAATGGGGAGCTGCACGGGAACACGAATGGCTGGAAAATATGGAGGACTGGATGATCTCCAAAAAACGATTCTGGGGCCTCGCGCTCCCAATTTGGACCTTCGAGGACGATACATTCTACGTTGTGGGATCTAAGAGTGAATTAAAAGAATTAGCCGTTGAAGGCTGGGAAGAATTTGAAGGTCATTCACCACATCGCCCCTGGATAGATAAAGTTAAAATCCGGCACCCTGAATCTGGTTTGATAGGTACCAGGGTAGTGGATGTTGGAAATCCCTGGCTGGATGCGGGCATTGTACCATTTTCAACCTTGAAATACAATCAGGATCAGGATTATTGGAAAGCATGGTTTCCGGCTGATTTTGTAACGGAATCATTTCCCGGTCAATTTCGTAATTGGTTTTATTCTCTGCTGGCCATGTCTGCATTTTTAGAGGAAAGACCGCCATTTAAAAATTTATTGGGTCATGCCCTGGTTAAAGATGAAAATGGCCGGGATATGCATAAATCCGCCGGAAATGCCATTTGGTTCGAGGAAGCAGCCGAAAAAATGGGCGTTGACGTAATGCGCTGGATGTTTGCAGTCCATAATCCAGAACATAATCTTTTATTCGGGTATCATTTGGGAGACAATGTTAGAAAAAAGATAATCCAGCTGTGGAATTCTTATGCTTTTTTTGCAACCTACGCAGCTGTGGATGGATTTGATCCGGCGGCCCACGAGCTGGCTGATCAGGATTTGACTATAATGGACAGGTGGATATTAGCCAAACTATACAGTTTTGTAAGGGATGCCCGATTTGACATGGATAATTTTAAAGCTGATTTAATGATGAGCAAGTTTGAATTATTCCTGGACGATTTATCCAATTGGTATATACGCCGCAGCCGTCGTCGTTTTTGGAAAACAGAGGATGATGAAGATAAACAGGCGGCCTACTGCACCTTATATAGGGTGCTGACCACTACCATAACAATATTAGCTCCAGTCCTGCCTTTTATTACGGAAGAAATTTATGATAATTTAGTAAAAAATACGAACACAGCCTTACCCGAAAGCGTACATCTTTGTGATTTTCCGAAAGTAGAAAATAATCTTATTAACGATCAATTGATGGCTCAAGTAGATAATTTGAGGAAATTAGTAGAACTTGGTAGATCGGCGCGCAATAAATCTAATTTGAAAATTCGTCAGCCCCTGGCAAAAATATGTTTTGTTATAGATGATGATAAAATTGCAGAATTCATAATCGAACAAAAAGCCGTTATTCTGGATGAACTTAATGTTAAGGATATTCAAAGGCTGCAGAATTCGAAAGATTTGCTGGCCTATAGGGTAAAACCTAATTTGCCCGTATTAGGACGAAAATACGGACAGCTGCTGCCCGCACTGCAGCAGGAATTAAAAAGCATGGATGGTAATTCTATTCTAAAAACGCTTCAATTAAAAAAAATACTGACCCTGAATATTCACAATGAATCCATTTTATTGACGAGAGAAGATTTATTAATCAGTACTATTTCGGCTGAGGGTTTTACCTCTTCCGCTTATGGCGATATGAGTGTGGGATTATCTACAGAAATTACAGAAATTTTGAAATTTGAAGGACTTGTGCGAGATTTAATTAGACAGGTGCAAATAATGCGGAAAAATGCTAATTTTGCGGTCGAAGATCGTATAATTATTTCAGGAAAACTCCCGCCAGACCTCCAAAATGCAGTCAGGGAGTTTGAAAATCTGCTCAAAAATGAGACTTTGGCAATTGAATTAATAAATGAGTTTAAAAAAGGTGAATTTCAAGCTGGTTTTGAGATAAATAATCATAAAATCAACCTGGCTATTTCACGAGTAAAGAATTTTAAAGGATAATATGATGACAAAAAAATATTCAGCAGCAAAACTGGATCAATTTAAAAAATCCATTCAATTAAAAATGGATGATGTTTCTTCAGAAGTTGACGATATGAAAGAGGGTTTAGGCAGTACTTCCAACAAACAAGGAGGAGTAACTCCAGATTCCATTTATAGTCTGCATATGGCCGATGCCGGAACAGATTCCCATGAACAGGAAAAACATTTCATGCTCATGGGCCGGGGAAGTAATTATTATAAAAATTTAGAGGTCGCTCTGGAACGGATTGATTCCGGTGAATTCGGCGTATGCAGTATTTGCGGAGAACTTATCCCGGAAGAAAGAATGCTGGAGGTTCCCAACGCCACAAAATGCGTAGCATGTAAGGAAAACGAAAAACTTGGTATTACATGAAAATAGTTTTTTTCAGCGTTTTCTGGGTGACGGTTGATCAAATCACGAAAGCGCTTGTTCGTACTTTTATGACATTGTACGAATCTATTCCAATTATTCCGAATTTTTTCCATCTGACGTTTATTACCAATGACGGTATGGCTTTTGGAATTAATGTCCCCGGCGGGATTTATATTTTTTCTTTCATATCATTAATATTTACTATATTTCTATCCTGGTACCTGTGGCAGATTAGGGAACAGGCCTTTATTTACAGGTTGGGAATCGGATTTATTTTAGGAGGGGCTATTGGTAATCTGATAGATCGTTTTATGTACGGTGAGGTTACGGATTTTTTAGATTTTATGATCGGCAGCTACCATTGGTATATATTTAATTTTGCAGATACATATGTTACAATTGGCATGATTCTGATCATTTATGATTCAATAATT
>JAZFSI010000009.1:0-8729 GCA_036446075.1 Fidelibacterota bacterium | reverse complement strand
TGTAAAGGCCAGAGACCAGGAGGAAACAAATTGTTAATTTCAGGATTTTCATGGTCATTGAAATATCAATAAATCATATTACAGGAAATTTTGCCGATAATTCAATTAAAATATATTTTTAGTCACATAGGAGTGATCCGTTAGCAGCAGGGGAAAAGAAGAAGTCAGAAATCAGAAGAGAAAAATGTAAATGCCAAGTTGATAGTTTTGAGAAATATTTTTTTACCCGTCACCCGTCACTTCTAAACTAATCTTTGATTTCTATAATTGAGTAAGTCCCCAGGTGAATATAACGCCCACAAAACTGATCAGCAACGGCCAGCCCGTATTAATCATTCGCCTGGCACTGGGATCTTCAAATACATGAATTTGGAATTCATGGGCTGTTGTTGATCCGCGCTCATCTACCGCCGTTAAAATAATATCGTTGGGTCCGCGCTGGCTGGGTTTTGGTTTCCACCGGAAGACTCCGGTCTTGCGGTTAAAAGTAGAATATTTTGGAAGTTTTACAGCCCTGAAAGCTATTTTATCTTTATTCAAATCTTCAGCAACTATTCTGTAAGTATAATTATGACCGGTGAGAGCCACAGGTTTGGGTGTGGATATTATGCTCGGATTGATATTGACGAATACTTTCGCAGTTTGAATATCTTCCCGATATCCGTCGGACACTTGAACCGAAAATGTATTTTCATTGATCTGTGATGCCTTTGGAATCCAGACAATTTTCCCCAATTTACTCATCTGCATACCCTGGGGCGCTTTCATCAGAGCAAAAACTAATTCCGCATCTTCATTTTTATCTTCCACCTGCAGCTGGTATTTAAATACATCGCCGGTGAGTGCTGCCACAGGCGGATTAGAAATAATAGCAGGAACATGATTCGTATAGATTTCGAATGATTGTTCATCTTTTGTATAACCGTCGGAGATAACGAGATTTACATCATTATAATCCACCTGTGCACCAGTTGGAGTCCATTTTATAATACCGGAATATTCATCAACTTCCATACCATCGGGAAATTCTGTTAATGTATATCGGATAGTGCTCATTTTCTGAACGCTCACACGCGGAGGTCTGCCCTTTGCTCCCTGGAAAAATTCCCACAATACATCTTTTATTGCCACCGTACGATCATCCACCGCTTCCAGAATTACGTTTAATCGATCTCGTTCCCAAAAAATATTTTTAACATATTTTTTTAGATTTAAACGGGAAACTTCCAGGCTGTCTTTAATTCCGGACTCTGTTAGATATACAGCGGGAGCAATTTCCCAATCCCTTAAATATCTGTCGATATTCTCAATATATATATCGTCTGATACGGTAATCGAATAAACACGGAAATTATCTGCATGCTTGAGCGGTATTATGCGGTTAAAGGGCAAAAGAGTACTGCGATTCATATCAGAACTCATGATCTCATACCTGTAAGATTCACCAACCGTGGCCAGCATGGGAGGAATAGATACAATATTAATGGGAGCATTAACAAAATAATCTGCTTCTATCATTCTAATTTCCCGGCCATCCGTAACTTCTATTGATAAATGAGAAAAATCAATATTTTCCCGGTCAGGTTCCCAGAAAAGCAAGGCAGTGTATGGATCCATGCGCATTCCGTCCGGCATTTCCAGGGCTGTATATATTAAATCGTCGTCCTGATTGGGGTCGTAAGCTTCAATCTGAAAACGGTATTCTTCACCAAGTTTAATAACATTCATGGCCAGAGGCAGGGATTCAAGGACCGGAGGATGATTCACAAATATATCCACATTTTGTGTATCTCTGGCTATACCGTGACTTACTTCCACTGTAAGTTTATGAACATCAATTTGCTGTACGGAAGGAGTCCATTCAACCAGTCCGCTATCGGATATTGTCATGCCCTCCGGCGCTTCCAGTAAATTATATGATAATATGTGCTCCAGGTTTGGACGCCATATATCCACCTTATAACGATAGGGTTCGTCAACCTGGCCTTCACGGGCAGGTTCCGAGAGTATTCTGACCCCTGCCAGGGCAAAAAGACGAAATTCCTGAGCAAAGCGGTCAAAGCCGTCACTCACTACCATACGCACATCGTAAACATCCACATGAGTAGAATCGGTAGCCCAATAAATTTGCCCCTCTTCATTTATTGTCATACCCTCCGGACTAATTTCCAGATCCCAGCTTAATTTTGAATCAATATTTCGATCAGTCACAATCGGTTTATACACAAATTCTGTAGTTGATACAAATTCTGTGCCTATTGGTTCGGTGATAATCAGAGGCGGATCGTTTACGTAAATCCACAAACGTTCATCATCCCCGGCCAGCTGAGCAACCACCTTATAACTTAAAAGACTATCCTCTTCAAAATTAAGGGGAATGACTTCTTCGCCGATTTTACGCTCCACATGATAGGCAATTTTATATGCGCCCAGCTGCGTATCGTCCGGCACCCAGCGGATTGATCTGGAATCATAATGGAAGAACATGCCATTCGGCGGCGGCTTGAGCCAGCGGAAACTGTAAAATTCCTGCTTTTCTTCTTCCGGCAGAGTATAGGCAAAAGACTGGTTTACGCTTAACACATGGCGGGGCAGAATACCTTTCGGCAGGGGTTGTCCCCGGCTGGCCAGAGTGGATGGAATGGGCGGCAGGGTGAATGATTCATCCGGAATTATTGGAAAAACACCTAAAATCTCTTCCTGGTCCCGAGCGCTTTCTTCTAAAGCCAAAGCAGGTTCTTCCGGTTCCGGTCCATGCCCCATATCTGTAATAAAAAGAGTCGTTTCGCTCCCATCCCAACCTGCAGCTATTACACTTCCTGTGTATACTCCCTGCATCATAACCGGCAGCACTGTGAATACCTGGGTTTCCTGATTATCTTTTTTAAGAGCAAAATATTCAGGCACTTCAACAAGTCCGCTGCTGGTGCTTTTAATGAGCGTAATAATATTCAATTCTCCGGAGACCAGCAGTACGTCATCATATCCGTCCTGATTAAAATCTGCTATTTTTAAATCGGACAGAGGCCCGCTTTCTATGGGTAGTTTTTCTACTGCCAGCATACCGTCGGAAAGAGTAAGGGCCAGAATCATTCCATTACGGAAGGGCAGAAGTATATCCAGAAAACCGTCACCGTCCCAATCTGATTCGGTTATGGCCTGAGAAATTAATCCATCCATCCCGGGGATTTGTGTCTCCAGCCCCGGTCCATTTATCAAGTTTTCCCCCTTATTATAATAGGGCTGTGTACGCAAAATATTTCCTTCGACAGAAAAACCGATTACATCATCAAATCCATCACGATCCCAATCCGTTATTCCCGTGAAAAGAAATCCTATTCCGGACCTCATGCCGTTAGGTTTAATTTTTTGCCGAATTTCCCACTCTCCATTCTCGTCCAGGTCCAGCACTCTGAAATCTCTTACGGGGCTGCCCAGAGAAACTATGATTTCCTGATCTGAATCACCGTCATAATCCATAAGTGCAAAATTAAAACAGCGTAAAAAATTCCTGTCCTCGGCCAGATTAATCACACCTCCGGCTTCTGTGCTGAACTTTTCCCCATCCCAGTAATAATAATAGGCCATGGGTATTAACATTTCTTCCCGGCCCGGTTCGGCCAGATTTATTATAGTAATCAGTTCCGGTACGCCTTCTCCGTCCAGGTCGCCCAGCTTCACGTCTACAAAACTTCCCAGCATCCCATCAGGAGCTTCCAGTTCCCAGGTAATACGTTGATAACCGTCTTCGTCCAGTTCATAATAACGTATAACTGATTTTTTATGATCGCCGATAATTGCTTCTTCTATAGTTGCAAATTCCTGCAGACCGTCCCCGTCCAAATCAAAAGTACCTTCCATGTGCACAATCTTCATATTCTGGGCTGAAAGCGTCAGGCCGTAAACCGCCAGGCATAAAATAAATCTGACCGGTTTCATAAACTGTCCGGTCCAATGACAGGTTCAGATATTTCCGGGACAAGGGAATCCAATCTTGTTTCATTCAGGTCTAAAGAAATCGTATCCGGTAAAATCCCGGCCGCCGAGTCTGCTTTTTCTTCCGGGACTGCTTCAATCCGGACAGTGTCGGCAGAAATTAAATCTTCTAAAGTATCCATCCTGGAAACCGCCGCCGGTTCCGGTCCGGAAATAAAAGCGTTCTCGGCAGAAGTATCCGGTATTTCCGGTAAAGTCTGCTGTGGAATTATTACCGAATCAACCCCGGTTGAATCAGCAATTTTACTAAAAACTGCGGCGGGCAGGGAATCGGCCGGCTGGGGATCAATTGGTATTTCTGCCGTCGGTTTTAGATCAATTAATTCCGGTTCTTCCGGGGCTGGTAACAATACCCTTGCAGGGGCATAGGGTAATTCTTGTTTCTCCAATAGAGAGTCTGGGAAAAATAAAATCGTATCTTTCTTGCCTGAGGCAAAAGCGGCCAGCATACGAATGGGAATAAATTCGGCTTCAAAATCAATTTCTGTCACAATTTTATAGTTTCCGTTATCCTTTATCCTGACTTCGCCCCGGACTGTGTGGGGCAATCCTCCGCTATAATAAATTTGAAATTTATGATCCTCATTCAAAGGTGAAGTGAGGGTGATCAGACCTTCTTCATGCGCCCTGACTTTCGCCAGCTTAAATTTAATTTGGCCGCCGGCTGAATCCATTCTTATGCCTCCCGTAAATCCTTCAAAAAAGTATTCCGGATATAAACTCAGGTCCGGGTCCATACCCCGGGGATGAAAAGACTGGGGTATACTGTCCCGGGCGGGATTAATGGAAGCAAAAAATAAATTTTCTTCCAAATCGTGAATCAGGGACAGGGTTACCACATTTTCCGGTTCGGGCAGGCTGGATTTGAATGAAAATTTTGATATTTTATCCTGACTGATGCTGTTGAGATTGGCGGAAATAGTCGTAGTTACACCGCCCAGCAGGCTATCGGTTAAGATTGCGGAACTCATGCCGTAAGGCGGTTCTCCCTCAAAAACATAACGGTCAGTGGCCGATATATTGCCGGAATAAAGACCAATAGAATAATTTCGCGGCAGGATATAAACCAGGGGTTGCAGCTGTTTCTGGATAAAAGTTGTATCCAGCACCATAAAAGAAGCGGAATCAGTTCGAGAGGCCAATACAGATGTTATCTGGTGACGGTCCCCCAGTTCGTCCCGGCTGCTGACAAGTTTTTCTTCGATTCTGATTTCAATACCAAAGCGAACTTTTACAGGTCCGATATTTTTTCTGGCGGGCACCCAATTCAGGGCAGCGTTCAAGGGATCAAATACCAGGCCCGGAGGCGGAGCGCTCAACCAGTGAAATCCATAAAATTCTTCAACAGAATCCTTAAGCACAAAATGAATTAAGGTATCCCCTAAAAGTAAGGTGTCTATGTCAACATCCAGCGATAAATCATCCGTATTCCCCAGGGGAGTTTCATACAGGCCCGCCTCGATGCGCTTCAGTAAAATATCATTTATGAAACCGGCGTCGGCTGAGGGAGGGATTAAAAATAAACCTGCTGTGCTGAACCGGCTTGGTTTCAATATTATATTTTTCCCCTCCAATGATAAGGCCAGGACTTCACCGGTCTCAAAAGGAAGTAATAATTCTTCATTGCCGTCTTTGTTTTCGTCATGAGCCATTATGGCGGATCCCAGTAATCTTCTGGCGCCATTCATAATCAAGAGATCAGAGCTTATTTCCTCAAGAGATTCGCCCACAGAATAAACGGCGGCTTTTAAACCATTACCCTCGGGACAGATTAATGCCAGCAGGGTGGTCCCTTCGCGGGAAAATAATCCCACGTAAACGTGACCATAGCCGTTGTTGATAATTTTTGGCTGCACAACTTGAAATGCCGATAAATTCAGATTATTTTCAATTAGGGCAATGTCTATGAGCATACCTTTCCTGGAAGGACTGGCCAGAGAAACCGCCGCTGTGCGGGATTTTTTCTCGACAGCAAGATTGAAAGGACGGTAACGATCGACAGCTCCGGAAGAATTATACAGGGAAAAAGGTTTAGAACTGAAGCTATCTTCCTGCCATGAGAATACGAATAACCAGGGTTGTTTTTCTTTGCCGTTATCTGCCAGGGTTGTAACCGCAGCCAATAGTTCCGGTAGACCGTCACCATTCAAATCCAGTAATTTTGCATCTGTAATCTTCAGTGCCGCATTAGTCGAATATTTCCACAGGATTTCATGCTGCCCCTGTTCATCCAGTTCAACATATTTCAAAGGCCAGTCCTCACCTCCGGAAATCAATAGTTCACTGCGTCCATTGCCATTCAGGTCATAAGTTCCGTCAACGTGCAGAGATGACTGAGCAAAAATGTAAAAACCGCTAATGCAGTATATAATAATACTGGATATATATGGATATTTAAGGATGGTTTTCAAAAGAACATCCTTAATAATCCAAAAATCGCCGGTTGGGGACACTCGTTTAACTTCAAAACACTTACCTCAAGAATTATCGAATATAGGCGTTCACCCTCGAACAATTCAAGTAAAAGCCTATGGCCGCTTAGAATCTAATCATTAAAAGTACAACCAATTATTATGATTATGAAAACACTCTTGATTTATAGATTTCGCCTAAAATATCAATCTGGAAATAAATCATATAAACCTTTCTAATTTCACGCCAATCTGAATAAATTGTCGGGATATTTTCTCTTTTGTCTTAAAGAAACATAAATATATGAAACGTATTATACTGGCCTGCATTTTTATTTGGGGCTCTGCCTTGGCCCAAAATGATCTTTACCCTCGGGAAGAGGTTTACGGCGGGGGCATTGGGTACAGCACAATGTACATGATCCTGGACTCTCTCCCGGGTGAATCAATCTTAAGTGATTTGGGGCTTCCCAAGGGAAATATACGATCCAGGCCCTTTGTATTATACGGAGGAGAGGGTTTTGCCCAGATGTCCGGCCCCTGGCGCCTGGGCGGTTATGCCGGTATGGGAACCGCCAGAACCAGCAACGTGTTCGACGTATTTCTTTACGTAAACCGGGACGATACTCTGGGTTACAAGGAACCGGTCTTAGGGGCTGTGGGCGACAGTATCCATTCTCAATACAACGACGATTTGTCCATCGAGGCCCGCATGATCTTGATGCTGGGAGCTATTACCGTGGAATATGTGATTCCCATTTCCAGAGATTTGGAATTAACCGCCGGTGCCCTCATGGGCCTGGGTCGTTACAGCTTGTCCATTGATCAACATATCGGAACTCCCAGCTGGGAGGATTATTCCAGGAATATATATGGATATATTGGCGCGGATGATAAGCTTTACGTCCCGATTGATGACGCCAATACAACCCTTGACAGCGCCGCAACAACTATACATACCGACGGTATGGTACCCATTGCTGTAACCGGTTCCATGACCGAATTAAGCGGTACGTTTTTTAATTTCCAGCCCTATGTGGCTGTAAAATGGCAATTTCTGGACCGCATGGGCCTGCGCCTGAGCGCCGGATTCAATAAGGGCACCATCGGAGCCGGGCAATGGAAACTAAACGGTCATTCTCCAATCGCTGATTCCCCCAAATCTGCCTTGCAGGGATTTGCATTAAGAATCATGGTATATTTCGGTTTATAAATTTTCCTTCCCCATGAAAAAACCAATCGTCTTTAATCCTTTTTATAAATGGCTTTCCGGGATTTTTGTTTTGATAATGATTCTGGCTATTTTGACCCCCCTGTTATACTCTAAACAGAAAAATGTTTACTCGTCCATCGAGAGCAAATTCAAAATAATGAACCAGATCCTTTATTATGTCAACCAGCTTTATTACGAAGAGGTAGACATGGATTCCTTAATGGAGGGAGCCTTTTCCGGTATTATGGATCAACTGGATCCCCACTCTATATATATACGGGCCAAAGAACAGGAAAACATAGAAGAAATGTTTCGGGGAGAGTTTCAAGGCATCGGCATTGAATTCGATATTCTGAACAATTATATAACTGTAATCTCTCCTGTGGCCGGAGGGCCCTCTGAGCGGGCTGGGCTGCTGCCGGGTGATCAGATTACGGCCATCGACGGAAGAGACGCAAAAAATATTAGCCGGGAAGATGTTTTCAAATACTTGCGGGGCGCCAAGGGCACACGGGTGGATCTGAAAATAAACAGATTGGGCAGTGAACCATTCGAAATAACAATCATACGCGATAATATTCCCATCTACAGCGTGCGGGCCAGCATTATGCTGGATGAAAATACCGGATATATCTGGCTGACCCGGTTTTCTGCAAAATCCGGACAGGAAGTGCGCAAGGCCCTGGATAAGCTGCTGGCTCAAGGCATGGATCAGCTGGTTTTAGATTTACGGAATAACAGCGGCGGCATTCTGGAGCAGGCCGCTGACGTATCCAACATTTTCATTTCGCACCGGGATACCCTGGTTTACACCAAAGGCAAAAGCCGGGACACAGAACAAGTATTCATGGCCAATCCCAGAAAAGGAAATGAAGATTTTGCCGTAATAATCCTAATCAACCGCGGATCCGCCAGCGCCAGTGAAATTGTGGCCGGCGCTATTCAGGACTTAGACCGGGGTCTTATTTTAGGTGAAACCAGTTTCGGCAAGGGCTTGGTACAGCGCCAGATAACCCTTGACGACGGTTCCGCTTTGAGGGTCACCATCGCCCGCTATTACACTCCCAGCGGCCGCCTGATCCAAAGGCCCTTTATCAACGGAAATTATG
>JAZFSI010000008.1:0-12330 GCA_036446075.1 Fidelibacterota bacterium | reverse complement strand
GAGATATTCCTGAATATCCGCAGCCGACCGTGGAAGGCCATGCGGGGGAAATGGTATTCGGAGAAATCAACGGTATAAAATTACTGACCGCTAAAGGCCGGTTCCACTTCTATGAAGGCCATGATTTTAATACTGTAACAACGCCCATTCGCCTGTTTAATAAATTAGGCATTAACAAACTCATAATAACCAACGCGGCAGGTTCCATGAATCTGTCCCAGCTGCCGGGTTCTTTGATGGCAGTTACGGGACATCTGGATTGTACTTTTCGCCATGGTATCGAAGCGCCTGAAATAGTCACCGGGCTTCCATACTATAATTCTGATGTTATAAAGCTGGTATTTAAAGCGGCAGATTTAACAGGCGTCAGTCTTAATCGCGGTAATTACTGCTGGACCTTGGGACCCGCTTATGAAACACCTTCTGAAGTTAAGTATTTCCGCAGTCTTGGCGGTGATGCCGTTGGTATGAGCACAGTCCCGGAAATTCTTACGGCCGGTGAATTGGGAATGAGTGTACTGGGTCTTTCCTGTCTGACAAATTTTGCAGCCGGAATTACAGAGCTGCCCTTAACTCACGCAGAAGTTATGGAAACTGCGCAGCGCGCGGGATCTGATTTTACAAAGTTATTGCTGCAGACAATTGTAATGTGGGAAGGAACCATATGAATATTAATAAAAGAGCGGCTGCTCTCGAAGAAAAAATGACGGCCTTACGCCGGGATTTACACCGCCATCCGGAATTGGGTTTTGATGTTCCCAGAACTGCAGGCATAGTTGCAGAAATAATGAAAAACCTGGGCTTGGAAGTGAAAACAGGAGTGGGTAAAACCGGAGTTGTGGGTGATTTAAAATGCGGAGACGGTCCCACCATAGCGCTCCGGGCAGATATGGATGCTCTGCCGATTCAGGAAACAGGCAACCTGCCCTTTAAGTCAATTTACCCCGGTCTAATGCATGCCTGCGGTCATGACGGACACACAGCTATTCTGGCCATAACAGCGGAAATAATTGCTGATATGCAGAACTCACTCAAGGGGACTGTGCGGTTTATTTTTCAGCCGGCAGAAGAAGGTGAAGGCGGTGCAAGATACATGATTAAGGATGGCTGTCTGGATGGAGTTAAGGAAATATACGGGCTGCATCTGTGGAATTATCAAAAATACGGGGAGGTAGGCACAAAAGCCGGTCCAATTCTGGCAGCAGCAGATGAATTTAAGATTGTAGTCAAAGGAGTCGGCGGACATGGAGCTGTGCCCCAGGGTACTGTCGATGCAGTTGTAGTATCAGCTCATTTAATTACGGCTCTGCAAAATATTGTCAGCCGAAATACCGATCCGCTGGAGAATACTGTGGTTACGGTAGGCATGATCAAGGGCGGTCACAATTTTAACATTATTGCCGATGAAATAGTTATGCGGGGAACGGCGCGAGCCTTTTCTGAAGAAAATCGTCAAATGATTAAAACCAGGATGAAAACAATAATTAAAGGAGTAGGTCAAACTTTTGGCGCAGAAATAAAATTGGATTATAAAGATAGATATCCGCCCACTGTCAATGCGGAAGAACAGAATGAAATATGTCTGGCGGCAGCTAAAAAGATTGTGGGTACCGGTGCCAGTTTTCCGGCCTTATCAATGGGCGGAGAGGATTTTGCGTATTATGCTCAAAAAATACCGGCTGCTTTCTTTTTTGTAGGTTCATCTCCGCCGGATCAGGAATTAAAAAGTGTGCCCCACCATTGTTCCCACTTTAATATAGACGAAAGATCCCTGCTTGTCGGCGCCAGTGTTTTTGTGGAAATAATTCAGTCCAGGCTTGGAATTTGAAATTTAAAACGATCAGGTCCGGGAATTTTCATAGATGAATTCAGGTTCGAACCAGGCCGCACTTTCCTTCCTCCTGACAATCGCTTTCAGGCAAGTTTTTAAAAATCGGGAATTGATCATTGAACATTCATTCGGAAGCGGATATTTTTGCCACGATAATGACTGGAAATCATTCAGCGCTGAGGAGTTGAATGATCTCAAACATAAACTGGAAAACTTAATCAGCAGCAATATTCCTCTTAAACTTGAGGAAATGCCGCGGGAACAACTGAAACAGCATTTCATTAATCTAAATTCTGTAAGTAAAACCGAGAATCTATCTTATTGGAATGAGAAATCCATTCCAATTATTAAGTTTGGTCCCCACCTGGATTATCGCCTGGAGTTAATGACCGCAGACAAAACCAGGCTGGGTCCTTTTGATATTCATAAATACAACGCTGGATTTATGTTTCGATTTCCAGCATTTTTAAATCCATTAAAACTCCAGCCTTTTAAAAATCAGCCAAAATTGTTCTCCATAATGGAAGAGCATGAAAAATGGGGAGATATTCTAGGCATTAGAACCATTAATGATTTGAATCAATGCGTTCAGCGCGGTGAAATCCATGAGCTGGCCTGGGTGGCTGAAGGATTGCATGAAAAGAAAATAGCAGAAATCTCGGACAGACTTGTACAGGGATTTCCGGAAAAACGTATTATTACTATCGCCGGACCGTCTTCTTCCGGAAAAACCACATTTGCCAAACGTCTGGCGATCCAATTAAGGGTTAATGGATATACAACCAAGCTGGTCTCCATGGATGATTATTTTCAAGATCGTCAAAATATTCCCATGGACTCTGAAGGACATCAGGATTTTGAAGGTATCCAGGTTATGGATACTCCCCTGTTAGCTGAGCGGATTGATAATTTATTAAAAGGCCGGACAATCCCCGTACGCAAGTATGATTTTGAGAGCGGCCGGGGAAAAGACCTGGACTCCATGAAATTAGAAAAGCGGGAATTTGTAATAATAGAAGGAATTCACGGTTTAAACCCAAAACTGGGTGATTCACTGGGAATTGAGCGGATCCAACGTATCTATATCAGCGCCATTACACAATTGAATATTGATTCAACCCACCGCGTATCCACTTCGGATAATAGATTATTAAGGCGGCTTGTAAGGGACACAAACTTTAGAAGTTATGCACCTGAAAATATTTTAAAGCGTTGGGCCTCAGTCCGGCGCGGTGAAGAAAAAAACATTTTTCCATTTCAAGAGAAAGCCGATCTTATGTTTAATTCTACCCTTCTTTATGAAATTCCGGTTCTGGCAGCGCAATGCACGCCGCTGCTGGATAAAATGAAGAAAAATGAAGAATTTGAACATACGGCCGGACGTCTGTCTCTTTTGATGTCTTTATTTCTACCCCTGGAACAGAATATCGTACCGGGTAGATCAATTCTGCGGGAATTTATAGGTGATAGCGACTTTAATTATTGAAAATTCTCTGAATTTTCAATAATTAGTGAGTAGTAACCAGTGAATAGTGAGTAGGAAGAAAGAAATCAGAAATCAGATTGCAGAAGTCAGAGGAGAATGAAGCGTCCTGGAATAATGGATTTCTTTTCTTTTTTTGATTTACTTGTCACCCGTCACAGGAAAATTCTAAAAGAATTTTCCTCGTCACCCGTCACATTTTTCCCTCATTCTTTGCCGTAAATATAGATCTCCGGTTTTCCATCCTGTTTAATAAAACCCCGGTACATGCCTTCTGTATTGAAAACCATACTTAAATTACCTTTGGAATCCAGAGCAATCAAGCCGCCCCGCCCGCCTCTCTCGGTTAATTTATCAATTACACTTTGAGCTGCTTTTTCAACCGAATAATTCTTATAGGCCATTAAAGCCGAAACATCGTAGGCCAGGGCTCCGCGGATAAAATACTCCCCCTGTCCCGTGCAGGAAACAGCACAGGTCAGATTGTCGGCATAAGTTCCGGCCCCTATAATGGGAGAATCGCCGATGCGGCCCCAGAGTTTATTGGTCATTCCGCCGGTGGACGTTCCCGCCGCTAAATTTCCGTACTTGTCCAGGGCAGCACAGCCGACTGTGCCATGTTTTTCTTTAGAATTTTTCTTTAAATTCTGAAGAGAATCCCAGCGCTTTTTTGTAAAAAAATAATCAGGAGAAACAATCTCCAATCCTTGTTTTTTTGCAAATTGGTCCGCGCCGTCACCGGAGAGCATTACATGCCAGGTTTCTTCCATAACTTTTCGGGCCGCAGAAATAGGGTTTTTGACGGTTTTTACACCGGCCACTGCTCCCGCTTTGAGAGTATTTCCATCCATAATCGAAGCGTCGAGCTCGTTAGTACCCGCATTGGTAAATACGGCTCCCTTGCCGGCATTAAAAAGAGGTGAATTTTCCATAATTCTAATAACTGCTTCCACAGCATTCAGGGCGCTGCCGTCGGCAGCTAAAATATCATAGCCGGTTTCTAAAGCAAGAGTAAGTTTTTCCCGGTAAAGCTGTTCTTTTTCCGGGCTCATGTTAGCCCTGGTTGTGGTTCCCGCTCCGCCATGAATGATCAGAGTAAAATCACCGCCGGATTGAGCTTTTAAAGGATTAAAAAAAATACTAATTAAGAATAAAACAGCAATGTTTTTAATGATAAACCGGTATATTTTTTTCATATTTATTATTCTCCAGAATAAACTATTTTTTTAGATTTTATTTTCCTCGGGATCGAAGTTTGGCTAAAAGCCGCAATATTTCAAGATATAACCAGATCAAAGTTACAAGGAGGCCGAAGGCACCGTACCATTCCATGTATTTGGGCAACCCGGACTCAGCACCTTCTTCTATAAAATCAAAATCCATGACCAGATTTAAAGCCGCAATAACTACTACGCCCAAACTAAACAAGATACCCATATTTGAGTTGCTGTGGATCAGGGGTACCTGAATATTAAAGAAACCTAAAACAAAACTTAACATATAAACAAAGGCAATTCCGCCGGTTGCAGCTGCGACACCCAACTTAAAATTTTCAGTAGCTTTGATTAAACCGGACTGATATGCCAGAAGCAAAGCACCCAGAGTTCCCAGTGTAAGCATCACGGCTTGATTTGCAATGCCTGGATATGAAGCTTCAAAAATCCGAGAGATACCGCCCAATGCAAAACCTTCTAAAAGAGCATAGAGTGGAACAGTAAAGGGTGCAGCTGACTTTTTAAAAATTGTGATCAGCGCCAAAATTAAACCGCCAATTAAGCCTGTAATCATCAGGCCCGCTGCTTTTGGATCTCCGGTCGGGAGGTTCCAGGTATAAAGAGCAGTGGACATTAAAAGCAGCAGAGATAGGGCTGTTTTTTGTACAGTGCCCATAATAGTCATGGATAAACCAGCGGTCCGCTCCATATTCTTGAAAATATTAGCGGTAAGAGCCGGATTACCGGATCGCATTCTCAAATGAGAACTCATTTATAGGATTTAATGCTGTCGGTTATGGCCGGAATTAATTTATCAACTGATACGCGATCCTGCTTTTGAGAATCTCTGTGGCGCAGGGTTACGGTATTATCATCCAGGGATTGATGGTCTACAGTAATACAAAAGGGGGTACCAGCTTCGTCCTGACGATAATAACGTTTGCCGATTGAGCCCTGCTGATCGTATAAAACCTTATAGTGCGGTTTGAGCAGGTCTGCTATTTCATGCCCTAATGCCGGCAGACCGTCTTTTTTAACCAAGGGACAGATTACGGCTTTTACGGGCGCCAGGCGGGGATGCAGTTTCAGAACCACCCGGTCGTTAGTTTCATCCTCCCAGTACGCGTCCACAAGCACAGACAGCAGGGCACGATTCAGGCCCGCCGATGTTTCAATAATATATGGAAGATACCGGTCATTATTTACTGGATCAAAATACAGCATATTTTTTCCTGAAAAATCCGCATGTCTTTTTAAATCAAAATCTGTACGGTTATGTATTCCTTCGATTTCGGACCATCCGAAAGGGAAATCATATTCTATATCCCAGGCTTCTTTGGCGTAATGGGCCAGTGCATCCGGCCCATGCCGGGTTAGTCTAAGGTTCTTTTCACTAATTCCCAGAGTATTGCTATAAAAGTTCAGTCGTTCTGTTTTCCACTGCAGAAGT
The DNA here is from genome assembly GCA_036446075.1 of Fidelibacterota bacterium. Lineage (GTDB taxonomy): Bacteria > Fidelibacterota > Marinisomatia > Marinisomatales > TCS55 > JAZFSI01. The sequence goes on along the minus strand of JAZFSI010000008.1, from coordinate 6,352 downwards.
GTTTCATCATCTGACCCCGGTTTTACAAAATACTGCATTTCCATTTGTTCAAATTCACGGGTTCGAAATATAAAGTTTCGGGCCACAATTTCGTTTCGAAAAGCTTTACCGATCTGAGCTATGCCGAAAGGAACTTTTAAGCGCATTGCACCCTGGACCAGTAAATAATTAACGTAAATACCCTGGGCTGTTTCAGGTCTTAAATAAGCCGTTGAAGATTCATCAAACACAGGTCCGACATGCGTTTTAAACATAAGATTAAATTGCCGGGGTTCGGTGAGTTTGCCTGTTGTTCCGCATTGGGGACATTGAACTTCTGACCAGGCCGTTTTATCAGGATCGCCATTTACAAGTTCATCTGCTTTAAAGCGGGCCTTGCAATGCCTGCAGTCCACCAAAGGATCATTAAAAGCATCAATATGTCCGGATGCTTCCCAAATGCGGGGATGCATAAGAATAGCGCTGTCAAGACCTACAATATTTTCATGGATCTGGGTCATGGCCCTCCACCAGCTTGCGGATATTGAATTCTTCAAGCCTATGCCCAGCGGGCCATAGTCATATACAGCTCCGAAACCGCCATAGATTTCTGAACTCTGGAAGATGAAACCCCGGCGCTTGCATAGCGATACTATTTTATCAAGGGAGTTTATTTTACTCATTATTGCCGTATCCACCAAAAAACTGAAGCAAAATTTCCCCTTTCATATTAATTATCCAAATCCTTCAGTTCACGCTCGATTTGTTCACTGTGAAGAATATCTTTATCGAGAGATATTACTTCTTTATTACCGGAGCTGGATTTTACATACAAAAATATTACGCCTAAGGCAATTATACCAATAAAAACCGGAGCCAGCCAGGCCAGGAGATTAAATCCTTCTGCCACCGGTAGGGCCAGAATTCTTTCACCATATTTTTGTTCGTAATATTCAATTATTTCTGCTTTGGTTTTCCCGGCCTTTACGAAAGCTTCAATTTCCGCTTCTAATTCTGAATGGCCATGGTCATATACAGTTCCGCTCCAGCAGCAGGGAGCCATCAGGCTTTGTTCAATATCTTTGATCAGGACTTTATTATCTGAGGCCTGCAGGAAAGCAAGCATTATTAAGGGTATTACTATTTTCATTTTTTTCTTCTCCGTTTTTTGCGTGGCCCCGCAGCACGGCGTTTATCTATTAATTCAACCGCCGTTTCCAACCTTAATTCTTCCGGGTTTATATCTTTGGGTATGGAGGCATTTATTTTTCCATCGGTAACATAGGGTCCGTAACGTCCGCTTTTAACTGCTAAATTTTCTTTTGTTTCCGGATGCTCTCCCAATTCTAAAATTACAGTCGGCTCAGATTTTTTCTGACTTATTATTTCTAATGCTCTTAAAAGGGTGATCTCCAGGGGCGAATCGTTGGGCGGCAATGATTTATTTTTGGTTCCAATTTTTAAATAAGGGCCGTAGCGTCCAAAGTCTGCGCTGATCTGGTCTCCGGAATCAGGATCCAGACCAATTAAGCGGGGCAGAGCTAAAAGTTTTTTAGCCAGATCCAAATTTATGTCCTCGGGAGCTGTCCCCGGTGGAATTGATTTTCTTGTTTTTGAATCTCCCCTCTGGACATAGGGCCCGAAAGGTCCATTTTTTAAAAAAATGGATTCATTTGTTTTCTCATCCAGACCTAATAAACTTTCTTCATTTTCCGGCTTTGCCAAAACTTCCAGAGCGAAATCCAGATTAACGTCTCCCGGCGCCAGCGTAGAGGCGATATTTCTACGGGTTTCCCCCTGCAGGATATAAGGGCCGTAACGTCCAATGCGTACATTGATCGGATCTGACTGGTCGGATTTAACAGGTATGGTACAGGCTTTGGCAATATCAACTTTATCTTCCAGCATTTTTTCCAGTCCGATCTGTTCCTCAGTGCCGAAATAAAATCTGGAAATAAACGGGATCGATTCCTTTTTCCCAAGAGATATTGCATCCAGTCCATCTTCCATCCTGGCTGTAAATTGTGAATCAACAAGTTCCTCGAAATGATTTTCTAAAAGTTGAGTAACGGCAAATCCTAAAAAAGTGGGAGTCAGAATTCCTTTTTTATTAATAACGTAGGTACGCCTTTGGATCGTTTCAATTATATTGGCAAACGTAGAAGGTCTTCCGATTCCCAGTGATTCCATTTTTTTAACCAGTGATGCTTCTGTAAAGCGGGGCGGCGGCTGTGTAAAATGCTGCTCGGCTTTTAAAGAATCACAATCTACGCGCTGCCCGGTTTTCAGTTCCGGAAGAAAGCGTTCTTTACCGGCTGTTTTTTGCTCCTGGTCATCAGTCCCTTCTATATATACTGCCCTGTATCCCGGGAAAAGGATCATTCTGCCGGTTGCCCTGAAAGTTGCTTTCTGGTTATTAATGTCAGCAGTAATCTGTTTTACTCTGGCCGGTTTCATTTGGCTGGCCAGGGTTCGTTTCCAGATTAAATCATAAAGATTTGAAGCATCCGGCCCTAAAGCACCGGTGACTTTATTTACGGGTTTAAAGCGCACGCCGGCAGGTCTGATAGCTTCGTGCGCTTCCTGGGCGTTTTTTACTTTTTTTGCATAAAAAACAGGTTTTTCCGGCAGGTATTCTGCGCTGAAACCTGTTTCTATTTCGTAACGAGCTCCATTTATGGCTTCGGTAGAAAGATTGGTCGAGTCTGTACGCATATAAGTTATAAAACCGGCTTCATATAGCTGTTGAGCGGTGCGCATGGTCTTACGGGCCGGGAATCTTAATTTTCTGGCTGCTTCCTGCTGCAGGGTGCTGGTAGTGAAGGGCGGCCGGGGTCTCTCAACTTTTATTTTTTCAGTTATTTCAGCAACGATCCAGGGACCCGGCTTTAATTCTTCCTCTAATGATAAAGCCTGGGGCTGCGTTAATAAAAGAGAACTGTCAGTTTTTAAAAGACCGGTATCCGGATCAAAATCCTTACCGTTAGCAAGCCGCTTTCCGTCTAAATACCGTAAAATTGAGGGGAATGTCTGCCCCTGAACTGATAATTCTGCTTTAAGATCATAGTAGCCCGCCGTTTTGAAAGCAGCTCTCAGTCTTTCCCGGTCTACAGTGATTTTTAAAGCTGCAGATTGGACTCTCCCTGCGGAAAGGTTTACTTCCACAAATTTCATGTTTTTTTTCAAGGTACTCCACAATACCGGTGATACCTTGTAGCCGATCAGCCGATCTATAATGCGGCGGGTTCTTTGCGCTTCGACCAAATCCTGATCCAAGGGCATGGGCGAAGACATTCCTGCGTTTACCCCGGCCTGTGTGATTTCTGTAAACTGAACTCGAGATATATTTTTATTTTTTATTTCACTTATAATATGGGCCGCAATGGCTTCACCTTCCCGGTCCGGGTCAGTAGCAATCACAATTTCAGGAGCTGTTTTCGCAAGTGTTCTCAGCTCTTTAATAAATGCTTTTTTATCCGGTAGAACCAGTTCAACGATTGAAAAATCATTGTCTACATCTACCCCTAATTCTTTTCTAGGTAAATCTTTAACATGGCCCACAGAGGCCAACACATGATATTTCCCTCCCAGGTAGGTGGATATGGTTTTAGCTTTGGCGGGTGATTCAACAATTAATAGCGGTTTGAAACTCATTATTCGGGATTTTCTTATTTTTAAATATTTTCTTCAGGGAAATTTGCAGAAACTTTTGTTTATGATTCAGGGAATAATTCGACCAGATTTTCCACCACAACTTCAAATGAAATTTCCTGCTGGGAGCCGGAGGTGAGATCTTTTACCAGGGCTTTTCCGGTGTTTAATTCCTGATCTCCCACAATTACCGCAATTTTAACGCCCAGCCTGTCAGCTTCTCTTAATTGACTTTTTAAACTTCTTCGCAGAGGATCAAAGTGTACGGTTAATCCTCGATTTCTCAATACCTGAGTTAATTCCATTGTTTTTGCAATAGCTTGGGACCCTAGCCCAACCATATATACAGCAGGGCTGATTTCACTTTTTAATTCTTCATCCAAAACCATAATTATTCGTTCAAGCCCGGCCGCAAAGCCGATTCCGGGTGTAGATTTCCCACCTAAATTTTCCACGAGATCATCGTAGCGGCCGCCGCCGCAAAGAGCGTTTTGAGCACCCAGTATATCAGAAGTTATTTCAAATGTAGTGCGCGAATAATAATCTAAACCACGCACCAGTTTATCATCAACCTTAAAGGGTATTTTAAGAATTTCTAAATATTCACAAACTTTGGAAAAGTGATCATTGTCAATCTGCGAAAGTGAATTGGTAATGGAAGGAGCGTTTTGCAGAATTTCTATTTCACGGGGAATTTTTGTATCCAATATCCGCAATGGATTGTTATGGAATCGTTTTTGACTGGTTTCGGAAAGTTCCTTAAAATACGGTTTCAGAAAATCACGGATTGAATTTCGATACTTGTTCCTGCAGTCTTTTGAACCGATACTGTTAATAATCAGCTTAAGGTTTCCCAGTCCTAATTCCTTTAAAATATTAAAGGCCAGGGAAATGACTTCAGCATCAATTTCGGGATTTTCTGCCCCGAAAACCTCAACGCCGAACTGATGGAATTGGCGGAAACGACCTTTTTGGGGCCTCTCCCGGCGGAAAAGGGCATCAATATAATATAATTTCTGCAATGGGTTTAGGCGGCTTAGATTATGCTGGATAAAGGCCCTTACTACCGGGGCAGTAAGTTCAGGTTTTAGGGTGAGGCTCGTTCCGGACTGGTCGGTCCAGGTATACATTTCCTTGGAGACAATATCAGTATCTTCGCCGACCGCACGCTTAAATAATTCTGTTCCTTCGAAGGCCGGTGTACGGATTTCCGAGTAACCGTAGCGGCCCATTATATTTCTAACATTTTTTTCCACGGCCTGCCAGAGTGCAGATTCTACCGGCAGGATATCGTGAGTACCTTTTATTGATCGAATCACTGGTTCCTCTAATTTTCGGTTAAGGCTGCGATCAGCAGCCGGGCTTCTTCCAGTTCTGCTTCAGGTGTAAAAATTACTGTATTATTTCCCGGAGCAGTAGGACCGGATATTTGAAGTGCGGAAGAAAGCCAACTCGATTTCAGGTAAAAGTGCAGCCCATTATTCCGCAGAATCTCACCCGCCATTTCAGCATGGGTTTTGCTGGGAAATTCCTGCAGTTTTACCCAATATTTTTCTTCCAGGGGCTGCTCCTTTTTGAGAGCAGGAACCAGGGCGACATGGCAGTCGGCGCAGGTATCAATTTTTTCAACATATTCTGTGTTACACTTTGGACAGTACATAATTTCAACTTATTTCAAGCGTGAATTTCCCCCCAAACTGGTTCTGATAAAAATAAAATTTTTTCAGCCACGAAAGTATTATAGAATTAATTTTTTAAAATAAGGGGCGCTGGTATACACCGCCGCGCTGTTCAATTTTAAGATCTCTTAAAGTGGGCGATTTTACGTTTAACTTAAAATACAAACCGGAAGCATAACCATTGGGGGTCCAGTTGGCGCTCAATTCCCAGCAATGCAGATCACGATAGATGGAGAAGCTGTGACTTACCAGATTTTTATTTATCAAATCAAAGCGGGCGTTATATTGAATTCTCCAATTTGCTGTTACCTGGAAGGTAGAATTTGTGGACATCCAAAAAGTTTTTTTAGGATTGAGCGGATTAGAATTATTATAAGCATAACTTACGCTGATCGAAGTTTTCCAAAGATTTGCTTTAGAGTCTCTGCTGCCGGCGGCAAAAGAGCCTAAATCAGGTCCTAGATTAGCATCATCCAGGCGTTCATCCACAACAACAGAATCAACACTGGATTTTTCCTCACTTAAGGCGGAGAGTCGTTTTCCCGTAAAACGAAATCCTGTAGAAAAACGGACGTCAAGCAGGCGCGGAGTTGGAACACCCCGGGCGTTTTTCCTGAAAACGTCCACTCTTTTACCCGAAGTTTTATCGAATTCGTAAAAATCATGGGTAAAAGTTAAATCAAGATTTAATTTTTTTATAACATTGGCCCGGAATGACGACCTCAATTGGGACCAGTTAAACTGTTCGGCAGCAAAATTATGTCCTGTAGAAATTCTCCAAGAAAACAGATCAATTTTTTTTTCTTTTCCATCTTTTATCAGTTTGGCCTGAAAAACGTTATTAACAGAAAAGCTCATACTTTGCCTTTCAGTACGGGAAGTTCCACCGGCTAAGGTTCCTGCAAATTTGTCCACAAATACAGCTGCTCCGGAATCAGGCTCAAGCCGTTCAAAATAACCCAAATCACGTCCCAGTACGGGTTTTGAAAAATCAGGAGTATAATTATAACTTATGGAAGGAGAAACAACATGGCGAATGCCGT
>JAZFSI010000007.1:0-13299 GCA_036446075.1 Fidelibacterota bacterium | reverse complement strand
CCATCTGTGATTACGCGTATCCCCCCTGGACCGAATAGATACGCTACGAAACTCGGCGCGGACCCCTGTAGAATCATCCTCGGTATCCTTAAAACTTTCAGATTTTCCCCCGATCGACCAGAGGCCTAAACGACTTCTACCGGATACCATGGCAGTTCTGGCATTATTTAAGTATAATCCCCTGATCAGCTCCTGTTCGATTTCAAAACTTATTCCCAGGGGTAACCCAAATGTAAACGGCTCTTCGTAAGCAAGATAAACTCTCTGTGTCTGGTTATCCGGCCGTCGCCATTGAAATTGAGTTACACCCGCCTGACCCCCTAAATTCTCTAATCTAAGGTCCAGTTCGCCCTTGCCGTCCCAATTACCGTTTTTAGCCCGGCTTAATCCCATTACACCGCTGATATGGCTGGCAAAACTGGGAAAATAATTTACAACTGCGGCTAAATGAGTTTCTGCATATACCCCATATCCTAATTTTGATCCGGTATCAAGCCATGAATAATTTCTGCTCAGCCATTCTAATGATTTTCTGGTTTCATAGTCAGGGCGTGTATGCAGTAATGGTTTGAATATTAACTGCCGGGTAGAATTGCGCACGCTTTGGCCGCCGCGTACATGGATTGAATCAACACTTATTGCTTCAAAGCCCTCAATATAATTCAACTTAATCCGTTTTCCGGCTTTTATGTCCTTCAATAAATAAAATTTACCCCAGTATGATTCCTGATTTAATAGAGAATCCAAAGCCGGCTTTAATCCTTCTTCAGATTGTACTATTGCCCTATCCTCTCTGCTTTGAATAATATATTCTTGGCAAAATATTAACTCAGGCAGAAGCAAAAGAAGCAGGATTTTAGAAATATGCACGGATTTCTCCCCTCATCGTAATAAAATTATCATAACGGCTGTCATCTAGGTATAAAATATTAAAATTCAGAGAAAGATTCCGGCCTAAAAAAGCGCTGCCGCTAAGAGTTAATTTTATGGTTTCACCTAAGGCTAATCCCCTTAAGGCTTCAGGCGGCAGAGAATTTCCTGCGTTGCTGGATTCATTCCATTCCAATTGCACTTCCAGACGGCTTTTTTTACCAAGTCGCAATACTCTGCTTTTTAATCCCCGGGAATTCGCGTCAAAATGATCATTCTTGAGAGTGTTTCCGAAATCATTCATTTTTTCCAATGAAAATGACCATTGCCACTGCCTCTGTATCTGACCTTTTAAACCCAATTCTGCTGAGTAGCCCTTGAATTTTCTATTATTTTCATAAAATCCGGATGAGGAAATACTTATATCTCTTAGATGACCGGTACCGAAGGGCTGAATATTTTTCCGGTAATCACCCTGGATCAGGCTTCCGAATTCGGATTTTTGTGTTAATTGCGGACCCCGGGGATCAAAACCATCAAGGTATCGTGATAATTGATGCCAGAATCGCAGCCTCCGGCCCAGTGATTGGGGGAAATAATCCAATTCCTGGCGCAGTGTATATCTTCCGGAAAGGATTCCTTCCTCATCTAATCCTGCACTTAAAATTTTCCCGGCAGATAAAACTCCTCCCTGATAATCATTTTTGAAATCAATCCGGTAATTTACGCCGCTTAATTTTTTTAACCCGGTTCTGGAAAAATCAACCTTTAGACTCTGGGTACTGTTAAATTTTATGGATGGTATTCTTTTTCCCGTGAATATGGTTCTGGAAATAAAGGCGCCCTTCTCGTCCCGAATATATATATTAAAAACGGGATCATATCTAAAAATTCCCAATCCGGTTCCGACTGAATCATATACTACAGCCCTTTCTTCGCTGTAAGTTTCATCCAGATCCGCCCCCATGTCCCACATAATAGGATTATTATTTTGATGATAACCAACCAAAATTCGCCCCAGAACAATGGACTTGTCCGGCTTTGAGTCCGAAAATCCAAGGATTCGTTTCCGAACCGTCAATGACTCATTCCAGCCCGAACGTGATTTATGGGCCCAATCCAATTCCGCGAAATAGGCTGTACTGACCACTGACATCCTAGCAGCGCTTCTATCTCTCACGGCAGAATCAATCCTGCGGCCCAGTGAAAAAGTGGACGATGTATTTTCATGCCTGTATTTATAACCTCCAGCCAAATGTGTAAACGAAACTGAATCTTCGTCCATTTCATAGTCTACTTTTAAAAATGGATGGAATCGGCCCTTTAAAAATTCTGTCTGAAGATATAATTGCTGGAAAAGTTTATCTGATTTAACCAGGTTAACGTAAGCTTCTAAATTGTGGAGGTATTCTCCCCGGTAAAAATATTCATTATAAATTCGATTAAATGTTAATTTCCCCAGTCTGTACCTCTGCAGGTTTAAATCCAAACCCATATATTGATCCCAATTAAAGGAAGTAAGCAGATCCAGCATTACTTCGCTGCCGCCAGGCTGACCGTATATATTCCATTTCCGGTTGAACAATAATTCCCGATCATTCTGCATTTCCTTAAAAGTTGAGTGTTTGCTCCATGATTCCAGTTTATACGACCAGGTTCCATTTGATCCAAAATTCAAATTTGACCCTGTAAATATTAAATCGTGAGCCAATCCCGTATTATTGGCATCTCCGCGATTAGATAAAATATTATTATCTAAGACAGAAAAACTCAGATCCGCCTGTAATTCCAAATCCTGATTAATATTTTGGTTAAAAGACATATTAACCATATCATGGCTTGTTGGGGCGTTCACTATTTTTTCAGGGTTATATAAATCCAAAAACCCGGTACCTGCCGCTAGATCTGCATATTTATAATAAATTATTCCTGCCTCAGAAATCTGTCTTTCATAAAGTCCCTTATCAGCCAGATAAAAATTGACCATATAGCGGTCTTCTGAAGGTGCCGTTTGATTTGGATCATAGATGAAAATACCATTACTTAAATAATAATCGCCGCTCTTGTCAACCTGACTGGTTTGAATAAGAGCAGGGTCGTCTCCGCTATTTTTCAACAAATCTGCCGCATTGGAAGATTTGAAATCCCTGCTGGTTTGATCTTTTTCTCTGATCCAGGAAATTTCCAACGAAGCGAGGGAGGCATTGTTTCGTTTAACTGAAGCCGCAATCAAGTTTCTGTCAAATTGAAAATCAGAATATTGGTACTCAATTAAAATATCTGTATCAAAATCAATTAAAATTTTGGAGGTGAAAAATAGTTCAGCTGTGGAATAATCAATGATATAATCATGGTTTGCACCTCGAGTGAGAGCCTTGTCCCGCACCCATACTTTTTCGGAACCGGCCGCAATAATCACATCTCTCGTTTCGTTTTTACCTGTTAAATAATAAGGGCCCTGGCGTCCTTCCTGACCTTTGAATTCAAGTCGTTTATATGTTCCTTTTAAGCTGCCGACGTTTACTGAACTTTGCCAATTATCGAGTTCAATCCGGTTTTCAAGTCCAATCATGTTTCTGCGAATGCTGCTGAATTTTTTTCCTGATCTTTCAAATAACACGTCTCCGGCAATAATCCGGGCACGGGGTTGAATTACCTCAAGATAAACTTTATCAATTTCCTCGAGAGATTTTGTATTTCCCTGGGGCTGAATTGGAAAACTTTCATCTGTTATTACACCAGAAACTTGAATATCGTTTCCCAGTCGGCCATTAAGTTGAAATCTTAGTCCGCCGCCCAGCTCAGTCCCGCCTGAGCCGGTTATATTCATAGATCTGAAAAATGACCCCGATGTAAATAAAACATCTTCATTTACAGGCAATTCTACAATTGGTAAAAGAGGGAGTTTTTTTTCCTTTTCCGCCAGTGAATCCAAAGCCGGGATATGGGCTGGAATTGGACCTGCGATTAAGGGAACGGCTGGGGATAAATATTTATAAGTGACTTCCAGGTTTCTGGCTGCGCCCCTATTTGTAATATCAACGAACCCTAAAATAGTCTGGATTGAATCAAGGTGAATAAGGGCTGAATCAGAAAATATAAAAGAATCAGTCAGAATTAAACCATGCTTTAAAAAATACCTGGTTAACCCTCTTTCCAGTTTTAAAGTATCTCTAATTTCTACTATCTGGGCTGATAAATATCCAACCCAAAAAAAAACGGCAAGCAGCTTAATTATCTGTCTGAAAAATGAGTTTGAGTACATTTTGAGAGGTTAGAATTACAAGCTCCTGGTTAAAAACAGCTGCATCCATTATTATTTCATTTAAGTTTAAACTTATAGAAAATTTTTGATTGTTTGACAGAATCTGTCCTGTTCCATTTTTATTTAGTATAATCCACCCGAGCCGGGTGAAGATTAATTTGGTCGGTTCCTCTATCTCTAAAATATATCTGCGGACCAGGCGGCCGACTCTGTTGTATAAATGCAATTCATTTTTGCAGGTATACAGCAGCATAATATTTCCTTTTTCATCAAACTGAAACTCGGATAAACAATTCAGGGCGAAAGATTCCCTGTTCAAGTCCAAAAAGGGCTGGAAATTCTGCCCTTCATATTTATAAATAGTATGAAAATTACGGGAATAAACATATATCTGTCCCCAGGGATCCAGGGCCATCATATCCGGATAAAGAGGAGTTTGGGAATCCGGTAATTTGGTAACGAACTGATTAATATAGTTTAATTGCTGATCAAAACGCAGCACTCTGTTGTCGGAACGATCGCAGACAAAATAAAAAAGATCAAAGACGGCATGATCTACAGGATCAAAAAGGGCATCCATTTCCCTCCCAAAACCACCTGTAAATATTATCCTGCCGGAGCTTTGCTTAAGAGCTATCCGGCGTGTATTAAGATCAAGATAATATTCCCATCCGGTAGGACCTGTCTCCAGCAAAGATGGTTTAAATCCTGATTTTATTAAGGTATCTGAAAAAGCCTGAACAGTACTAATTTTCAGAGAATCTCCAGCCCGGACACCCTCTCCGAGAAGGACGGCCGCCAGAAATAAAAAAATGATTTTCAGTCTGAGTGAGATTCCGGTGACGGGATCGGTGGATGAGTTAAAAACCATATACCTATACCTATCATAATCGTTGTAATTAGCTGTGCTCCGCTAAGCCCAAAAAGATATTTATGATTTGTACGGATAAATTCCATCAAAAATCGTTCAGCGCCGGCCAGAATCAAATATGTAAAAAACAAATTCCCCTTAACCTTGATTTTTAAACGCTTGTTCCATAAATAAACAAATATAATCAATCCTATTACAGTTTCGTAAAATTGAGTCGGATGAACTGTTAAAACACCCGGTTCAAATCCAGTCAGGTCTACCCAGGGGTAATAGGTCTGAAATGCTGCAAAAGTAGAAGGAGGCAGACCATTTTCAAATGAAATTCCCCAGGGAAGATGGGTTGGTATTCCATAATCGTCGCCAACTAGTAAACAACCGATACGGCCCACTGCATACCCCAGAATCAGCAGAGGAGCGACAATATCCGCAAAACCCAGCCAGGGTAGTTTATTTTTATTTAATACCCAGGTTACGGCCAGTGTTCCCCCGATCAAACCCCCTAGAAATACAAGTCCTGCCCCACTGACAATCATGCCTTTAGGATCCTGCATAACCCTTTCGTAATTTTCAATTAAATAGTAAATCTTTGACCCCAGGATACCCCCCACCGCTGCGGCGAAAACAATATCCGAAGCCAGTTTTAAATCGTAATTCAAACGTTTTAAATCTTTATTTAAAAAATAATAACAGGAATAAAAAGCAATCATGAGCATGAAACCATAGGAATTAATAATTAAATGTATATTAAATCCAAAAATTTCAAATTCACCAAAATCTGCTATGACAGGATACATTTATATTTTTTCTCCGCAGTTTCCGCAATATTGATCTCCGACTTTATGGGGTTTACCGCAGGCGGAACAAAAATTGCCCGATTTTTTACCGGAACTGTTATTATTCCGGACCGCAAACATAATTCCAATAATTACTGACAGCGACGCCAATACGACCAGGGGCTGCCAATGTGTAAGTTTATATCTATTTAGTTTTCCGGTGGTATTCATCCGATTCTGTGACGGGGAGTTGCGATTATTGCTGGAAAGCATTTTTTGAAGATGCTCTATGCTGGTTTCTCCCGACGGATTATCATAAGAAAATGATATTGTTTTACCTTTAGATGCATCGTAATCATGCAGATGCAGTCTTAAAAATTCAATACCATGCTGGTCCTCATAACTCTGAGCCTCTTTTTCTGAATATTTAAAATTGCGGGCCACCACCGGTTTTTGAACTATAAGATGTGCGTCCCCAAGGAATTGGTCCATTTGAAACGTGAATGAACCATTTCTTTCCGGACCTGTTTTATCAATATTGTAAAAAAAGAATATTCGAAATTTTTCATTCCTGATGTTCAATCTGAGATAGTGGCCCTTTGGGGATGATAAAATTGTCAAATGTTCGATATTCTGCTCCGTTTCTTCACCGGATACAAAAAACGCAGAATCCGTATGGGCCGGAACCGAGAAATCAATCTCAAGGGGCAAAGCTGCACTGTTTAAATTTCCATTTACTTCCACCATTATTCCCTCATAATAATATTCGGGGTAAACAATGACGTCAAGGTCAGTAAATTTTGATCCCTGCCCGACAGCGAAACAAAATATTAATAAAAGAACAAGGATATTTTTCTTCATAATCTGTTGTAAACCAATTTAATTAGACCCTGAAATTAAGTTATATAAAGGAGGTTAAAAACCTCTTGATGATAGAGTTGTGATTTGAACCATAATCAGCAGATCATATATACTATGGGTATATGCAGCAATCCCGAATCCTCTAAAAATATAGATTACTCCTAAAAAAAGACCCGCCGAAAAGCGAATTATAAAAAGCCCTAAATCCGGCGGATCGCCAAAATCTCCCAGAAAATGGAACAGAGAAAACAATACAGCCGCAATAATTACAGCTCCGGTTTTTTGGGCAGAATTATTCCATTGAAAAATGAGTTTTAATATTTTTGCAAGTATGGTGATCAGAATTACCCTAAATACAAATTCTTCATAAATTCCCGCCCCGATAGCCAATACAATCTGTTGAAAAAGAAAGACTTTTCCGCCACTCATAAGAAAAGTAGGCAAAGTACTTAAAAATGCCCATAACAGAACAGACCAGAAAAGGCTCTCTCCCAGCATTTTTAAAAGGTATTCGCCTCTTATTTCTGTGGATTTCAGCTTATTTTTCTGCCTTAAAAAGGCCACTAGAAATCCAGCCAGAAATGAAGCGCTGAATCCGTACATGCCGTAAATACCGAATATTCCCAGTATCTGGCGCATAAGTACATCTGCGCCATTTCTCAATAAGGGCATGGAACTGGCGGAAATGGTTAAAATCCCAATTTCATAAATTATGAACAAGGGTATTGTAAATATAAAACTATAAAGGGGGGTGTGGGTGTTTGACCAGTAAGAAGTTTTCATAACCGTATCAGGGATGATTGGAGCTGATCGAAAATTTAGCTGATATTAATAAAAATCAATCATTGTCAATCTGGAGTATGGCCAGCAGCGCTTCCTGCGGGATTTCGACCTTGCCGATAGATTTCATGCGCTTTTTGCCCTCTTTTTGTTTCTCCCACAATTTTCTTTTGCGGGATATGTCGCCTCCGTAGCATTTTGCAGTCACATTCTTCTTCAAAGCTTTAATTGTAGAACGGGCGATAATTTTAGATCCCAGCATGGCCTGAATCGGGACATCAAACATTTGCCTGGGTATCAGTTCTTTTAATTTTGAACATAGAGCAACTCCTCTCGAATAGGCTTCCTCCTCGTGAATAATGATTGACAGGGCATCTACCGGCTCCTTATTAATCAGAATATCCAGCTTTTTGAGGCTCCCGACTTTATACTCGGAAAAACTGTAATCCAGTGATGCATAACCCCTGGAAAGAGATTTCAATTTATCATAAAAATCAAAAATAATTTCACTCAATGGAAGTTTGTAATGTAATTGAGCCTTTTCTGTAGACAAATAATGAGTATTTTGATAAATACCTCGTTTTTTCTGGCACAATGTCATCAGCCCGCCAATATATTCTTTAGGTGAAACAATTTCTGCAGCCACAAATGGTTCTCTGATGGATTGAATAACGGCTGTAGAGGGCATTTTTGCGGGAGTATCCACTTTTATGATCTCTCCCTCCCTGGTTAATACTTCATAACGTACATTTGGAGTTGTAGTAACCAGACCGAGGTCAAATTCCCTTTCCAGTCTTTCCTGGATTATTTCCAAATGCAGCAAACCTAAAAAACCGCATCTAAATCCAAATCCCAGAGCTGTACTGGTTTCAGGTTCGAACTTTAAGGAGGCATCATTTAAGCGCAGTTTATCCAGGGCTTTACGCAGGTGATCATAATCATCAGCATCAATGGGATACAATCCGGAAAAAACCATAGGATTTATTTCTTTATACCCGGTCAATTGTTTTGGAGCCGGATTAGCAACAGTAGTAAGAGTATCACCCGGCTGAATATGGGAAACATCTCTAATATTCCCCAGGACGTAACCCACATCTCCGGATCTCAATTCATTAGTTTTAAGCTGCTTCAGGACAAAATGTCCAACTTCAGTTATTTCGTAGGTCTGGTCATGCGCAAAAAACTTTGCTTTTGCTCCCGGTTTTATTACTCCGTCAAATATACGCACATATGGAATGGCACCTTTATAATTATCATAAAGAGAATCAAAAATCAAAGCTTTAACGGGTGCATCATCATCGCCCTCAGGTCCTGGTATCCTTTCTACGATTTTATTCAAAACATTTTCCACACCCATTCCGGTTTTAGCGCTGACTAGAATAATTTCATCATCCCTACAGCCCAATAATTCTATTAATTGTTCCCTGACTTCCGGTACCCTTGCGCTGGGTAAATCAACTTTGTTAATAACCGGGATAATTACTAAATCATTTTCTAAGGCCAGATAGGTATTGCTCACCGTTTGGGCCTCAATGCCTTGTGCCGCATCTACCAGTAATAAAGCACCCTCACAGGCTGCCAGAGACCGGGAAACTTCGTAGGTAAAATCAACGTGGCCCGGTGTATCAATCAGGTTAAAAGTGTAATTATCTCCATTAGAATGTTTAAACTCCATCTGAATAGGATGACTTTTTATGGTGATGCCCCGTTCCCTCTCAAGATCCATGCTGTCCAGGACTTGAGCTTTCATCGCTTTTTTTGAAAGAGTATTGGTTTCTTCCAATAAACGATCGGCCAGGGTGGATTTACCATGGTCAATGTGAGCAATTATGCAAAAATTACGAATTTTTGATTTTATCATATTTCAAATACATTCCCACGGCTAACTCGTCACACGTAACTCGTAACTTTTTTCTGTTAACAGAAAAATTCTATGAATTTTTTCCAGCATACGTCTGTCCGTCAAATTTCACGGATACTAATTTAGAAACTCCTTTTTTCTCCATGGTTATCCCATACATATAATCTGCCATTTCCATTGTAATTTTATTATGAGTGACAACAATAAATTGCGTATCACCGGTAAAGGATGATAATACTCTTTTAAATTTGCGAATGTTCCCGTCATCCAGAGGAGCATCAACTTCGTCGAGTATACAATACGGACTGGGTTTATATTGATAAATTGCAAACAAAAGAGCAATTGCAGTTAAGGATTTTTCCCCAGCCGAAAGCATCCTCAGACCGTGGTTTCTTTTCCCTGGGGGCTGGGCATTTATACTAATATCAGCCTCCAGAGGATCAGGGTCGCCTATTAATGATATATCAGCATCTCCTCCTTCAAAAACCAGACTGAACATTTTTTTAAAATTTGTTTTTATCTGTTCAAATGTTTCTAAAAACTGCTTGCGGGCAATCCGGTCTATCTTCTGAATAGTCTCTCGTAAATTTTCTTCTGATCCGATTAAATCATCGCGCTGTTCTAAAAGTATTTTAAGACGCTCTGTTTCATCTTCATGCTCCTGCTCTACAGCCATATTGATTGGACCAATATTCTCCATACTGCGCTGATGTTTATCTATTTGAAATTCCAGGTCATCTTTTTCCTCATCCACAATCAGGTCAAGAGGGACTTGAATCTTATAGCGAGTCTGAATATTTTCCTGAACTAAAAGGATGCGTTGTTCCATACGGCCTTTATCCAATTCATGCTGCTTTAATTCTTCCAGTAATGATTCTCTGGTTTGCTGTTCAGTCCTGATAGTATTTTGCATTTTTTCGATTGACTGGTATAAATCATGGGAAGTTTGTTGTTTTAAATCCAGCAGACTGCGCTTTTTAATTAGTTGAGCCGTAGTCAGCGCTAGGGATTTTTCACTTTCTTTTTTATTATGGTGTAATTCTTCTATCCTCCGCTCGAGAGATTTTGTTTCCAGTTTAATATCATTCTCCCGGATTTTTATTTCATGGACAGATTCTTCTGCAATTCTTTTTTGAAATGTAATTTTTTCACGTTTATTTTCAAGGTTTACAAGTTCTATACGAAAATCCTGTACACGTCGGTGGTCTCGATCTCGGTTTAATTGCAGTTTCTGCAATTCTTTATCGGCAAGACCAATTTTGGATTTTAATGTTTCGATTTTTTTCCTTTCCCTGTTCACCTCCGGTTCTAATTTATTAATGGCTGATTTCAAATCTGTAATGTCCTTATTCAGATCCTGTCTATCTTTATTGAGAACACTGGATGATTCCAGAGCCTGAGATTGATTATAATGGTTTCTGATCAAGGCCGACTCAGTTCCATTTAAATCTTTAGCAGATTCATCAACACCGGCGATCAATTTTTCAATCGATTTTTCCTGCTGATCCATTTCGATTTTTATCAATTCCAGCTGAGCTGAACATTTTTCAGAAACTTTCTGCGTCTTAATTATCTGTTCGGCCAGTAATTCAACTTTTTGCAGACGGCCTATAATATTTCCTGTTTCTGAGCTGCTGCGGTTTTTAATCAGCAAATTTCTGCCGGCATAAACTCCGTCAAGATCTACAAGGTCCCATTTCCACAATGCTGCGTTCTGTACCTCTTTATTCATTTTCTCAACCAGAAGCAGGCGGCCCAACAATAAATCTGCCAGAGGTTTAAATTCTTTTTTTACTTTTATTAATTCAGCCCCTAATCCTATGATACCCGGACCTGCCGGTATTTTAGTATTTTTAATTCCTGCTGAGGCCTCTTTCAAAGGTAATATGGTTACTTTTCCGCCGCCGATTTTTTTTATTGAATCAAGAACTTCTAAAGCTGCCTTACGGTCTTTCACAACCAGGCACTGAGCTAAATCACCTAGTGCACTTTGAATTGCTGTACCAAAAAGTTCCGGTACTTCAAATAAATCTCCAACCGTACCAATTACCTGTGGAAAATCGGCTGGTTTTTCTAAAATAAGGCGGGTACCCTCAGGATACCCCTCTTTCTGCTCTATAAGTTCTTTATAAAAATTTAATTGAGATTTCAAGGATTCCAAGGCTGCCAGAGTTTCATGTTTCTTCATGGAATATTTATTGAACTTTTCCTGCGATTGGTTCTGACTTAACCTTGCAGCTCCAAGTTTTTTTTGTAATCCCTCATAATTATTCTGATTTCTAACCTGCTCTTTTTCTAATTTTTTCTGTTCAAGCCCCAGGTCTTTAACTGTTTTTGCATATTCTGCTAAATTTTTCTTTAATTTAGCGGCAATGTCCTTTTTTTCCGCCCGGAGTAATTTAGTCCGCTCTAATAAAGAAGTATTATTGGAAAAATTTTGTTGTGTCTGCCATCTAAAGGCCTGAGAATCATCTAAATTTTTACGGGCAGTAATATAATCCAAATCTAATTTCTCAAAAGTCAGCTTTTGTTCCTTATAAAGTAGAAGCTGCTGTTCAATTTGAGCTTCAAGGATATTTTTATCAAGATTAAATTTTTGAATATTTTTTAATAATTCTGTGTTTTTACTCTCATTATTTTCTATTTCAGCATTTATTCGATCTATAGTTATCCGGGCAGCCCGGGTTTGTTCTGTCCATACCAGAATGTTATTATGGTCCAGACTTCGATTTTCTTCCAATGAATTCAGATCTTTCTGTACTTCCTTAAGTTCATCCTGCTGTACAATATAAACTTTTTGTATTTGGTCCAATTTCCGGTCGTTCAGAGTTTCGTCTGAAACATTAATTTTTCGCAGATTTTGAATATCTTCCATTTTTACCAGCAAGGGCTGAATTAAAGATTCATATTCATGAATTTTTAAAAATGCTAATTTAATTTCTAAATTCTTTAATTCCCCGGCCAGTTTTTTATGCCGTTCAAAGCGCTTTAGCTGAAGAGCTAAACCATGGACTTTTTGTTCTATCTCAACATTTATATCATTGATTCTCTCTAAATCCAACTTTACAGTATCAAATTTTTTCAAAGTGGAACGACGTTGATGTTTGTATTTATTTATGCCGGCTGCTTCCTCAAACATGCGTTTTCTGTCGTCTCCGGTTTCCGAAAGGATTTGTTCAATCATTTTTAGTTCAATGACGGAGTAAGCGTCAGCGCCCATGCCCGTATCAACAAATAAATCCTGGATATCTTTCAGGCGGCAAGGAGTCCGGTTTAAAAAATATTCACTGCTGCCGTCACGGTAAATTCTTCTTCCAATTTCTATATCATTATACTCCAGGGGCAGTTTGCCCTTATTATTGTGGACTGTGAGTGTAGCTTCACAAACATTGAGCGGTTTTAATCCGTCTGCCCCGTTAAATATTACGTCCTCCATTTTGCTGCCGCGTAATATGCTGTACTTTTGTTCCCCTAATACCCATCTGATTGCATCAACGATATTCGTCTTTCCGCAGCCATTTGGACCGACAATAACTGTAATGCCTTCGCCAAATTGGAGTTTCTCTTTTTTGGCAAAAGATTTAAATCCGTGAATAGTTAGTTCTGATATATACATTTAGGAAGCTAAAAAGGACAGTAAAAATAATAAATATTCGACGCCGAAGCCAGTACCATAAAGGAAAAAGTGACGGGTGACGATAAAAAATTCTGTGAATTTTTTATGTGACAAGTGACGGGTAGAAAATATTTCAACAAACTACCAACTACTAACTATTTACATTCTCCCCTCTGATTTCTGCCAACTGAATTCTGAATTATTCACTGCTCATTTGTAACTCGTAACGTTTAACAGAAAAAAATCAGAGATTTTTTTCTACCCCGGCGGCCAGCTCATTTGACGCCCGCCCAAAAGATGTAGATGAATATGATAAACATCCTGGCCCCCATGAGCATTACAATTAAAAACAGTTCTGTATCCGGCCGCGGCAAATCCATTTTTTTCTGCTAAATACTTTGC
>JAZFSI010000006.1:0-3411 GCA_036446075.1 Fidelibacterota bacterium | reverse complement strand
CGGGAGTTTGTTAATGGACCAATAAGTATTCTCGATCCGGATAACGTTTTTATTTCCGACACTACCGAAATTCAGCCCAATGTGGTTATAAATGGTCGCCCGGGCCCTGTTATTATTAGCGACGGCGTCTGCATAAAGGCCCACTCTTACTTAGAAGGGCCTTTATATCTGGGTCAAAAGACACTGATTAAACCTTTTACCCAGATAAAAAATTCAGTCATCGGTGCAGAGTGCAGGCTGGGAGGTGAATTGAATACAGTTATAATACAGGGATATTCCAATAAGGTACACGATGGATTTTTAGGAAATTCGTATTTGGGAGAATGGGTAAATCTGGGCGCCGGAACTCAAACCAGCAATTTAAAAAATAATTATGCTAATATTATTGTACAGGTTAACGGCCGGGCAGTTGATACGGAACAATTACTGGCGGGTAGTTTTATTGGCGACCATGTAAAAACTGCAATCGGTACCGTTCTTAATTCCGGTACCGTCATCGGACCCGGCTGTCTTATAGCCGCCGCCGGATTTCCCTCTAAGACCTTGCGCCCTTTTACCTGGTACGTGAGCCACCGCCATAAAGCCATGATTTGGGAAAAATTCATGACTACGGCAGGAATTGTAGCGAGCCGCAGAGACAGGAAAATTTTACCCGCTGAACGCTCATTGCTGAAGAGAATTTTTGAAGAAAGATGAAAAAAAAATTCATCGAATTTTTTCGTGATGGGGAAAAATTCCTGGAATTTTCCCGTGAGGGGTGAAGAGAAAATATTCTCTGAATATTTTCCGTGAAGTGAAAAATCAGAGATTTTTCAGTGAAGAGGGGGAAAAGAAGTCCCCGCCATTATCGCTTTGCTCATTGCGGGGCAGGCATATATAAGAGGGGAGAAGTGACTCTTCACAGAAAAATCTTTGATTTTCCCTTTTACCGGTAACAGATATAATTAAAATAATTTTTTCAATGTTTTCAAATAGGTATTGACCAACCCTACCTGTTCGAGTATATTCCCCACCGATTTTAGAGGAAATTATTTATGTTAGAAGGTATTATTTGTCCTGTTTGTGAGTCTACTCTAGATGAGCTTGATCTTAAAGAATCTCTCGTCTGCCCGCGCTGCAAAAATGATCTAAAAGATCGTAAATTTCTCGATTTTCTGGAATATCTCATGGCCAACGGTATTGTGGAAAATCTGGATTTTTTCAATTCGGAAGTATATAGCGAGGATGTAGAACGGCTCGAGCCGGATGATGAAGAAGATGTAGATCCGGCTGAATTTGAGAAGAAAAAAGATCATTTCAGTTTATATGAAACCGAAATGGAAATGTATAAGCAGCAGCAGCAAGATGAAGATTTAAAAAATTATGAAGATTTCGAAGGAATTGAAGAAGATTGGGAAGATTTTAACCGGCGCGAATTCGATAGTTTTTAAAATATAATCTGAAAGGTATTTTGAGAATGGATGATTCAAAAAAAATCCAGCAGATAAATATTGAACTGGATCAAAAAATTGGTGAGGGGGAATATTCCAATTTTGTTGTAGTAACTCACTCCCCGGCTGAATTCGTATATGACTTCACCCGCATCCTGCCCGGAGTGACAAAAGCAAAAGTGCATTCTCGAATCATCATGGCGCCGCCTCATGCCAAGGCCTTTTTAAGAGCCCTGGGCGATAATATTAGTAAATACGAATCAAAACATGGTGAAATAAAATCTCCCGGCCAGGAAAGATTTCGTGGATTTGACATAAAACCGCCCAAAGGCAGCGTACCTAATTAAATTAGATTTTATTTTAAATTATTCAGTCCAGGTTCCTACGAAATTTAATATATAATCCAGGTTTTTCCGCGCTTCTGCTCTCTGACTTTTAAAATTACCCAGATACTTAAAACCGACCAGGCCAAACCGTAACCGTAAAGAGCTCCCAGCACAATATCTCCGGGATAATGGACACCCACATAAACCCGGCTGTAAGCCACCAGTCCGGCCAGAAAATAAAATGTGTATTTCCATCTTTTGTAGAAATATGTTAAAATGACAGCCATGGCAAAGGAACTTGAAGCGTGGGCAGAGGGCAGTCCGTACTGGCCGCCTTTTTTTACCAGCAACCGGAATTCGTCCAGGGCCCAGTAAGGGCGCAGACGGGCAAATACAGGTTTTAAAATTTCCACCACGCTATAATCTGATAAACCTAAGGTTATGATGAGGATGACTAAGGTTATTCTACCGCGCTTGCCGCCGCCCGAAATCAGCCATATTAAACCAATTATTAAAGGCCCTGTCCACAGAAACTGGTTGGTAACAATCGGCATAATCCAATCCAAAACGGGGTGAATCAAGGTAGAATTAAAAATTAAATATAAATTTTTATCTAGATTGTCCAGTAAAGCCAGCATAAAACGATTAATTACTAAAATATCTTAATAAATGTCTTGTTGGAATCACTCAACCTGAATAATTTCCGGCAGTCTTTCAGCAGGATCGAGCTTAAAGAAACCTGGTTGTTCCCCCGCTCCCAGGATTCCATTGGTCCTGCTTTTTTTTTATACTACAATTTAACATTTAATTTCAGAGTTACATGCCGTCCCATTTCCGGACCGCCGATTATTTCGCGATGCATATTTCCCGAAATGTTGTTGATGTTCAAAAGCAGGGAATACCTGCGGTCAAATTTATAAGCCAGCATACCATCCAGGACCAGGTAGGTCGGGATAGTTCCGAAATGTACTCCGGCAGACCAGTCAAATTCAGGAATGTAGCGGAAGCCTAAATTTCCGGAGAATCCTAAATCCGTATTGTAGGCCAGCTGCCCGTTGATTTTAAACTGGGGTGCGTTGATGGGATCAATTCCTTTGGTCAGGAAATTATAAAACCCGGTTTTTCCCAGATAGGAAAGATTCAAATCAGCAGTTATGCTGCGGGTAATGAAAGCATACAGACTGGCATCAAAACCCCACAGACTTATTTGCCCATAATTGATATTGGTAAGGTTTAATTCCACAGGACGGCCAAAATCCACTTTATCATCTGTCCACCATGCCCCAATTGTATCAATGCCAACAACCTCTACGGTAGTTCCCTGTCTGGCTTCCGCGGGTCTATCCCACCAGCCGGCAGGTATATCATCCCAGCCATCAGCACCATAAGAAATCCAGTAGGACCCGGGGATTCCATCGCCTCCGTCTATAATGCCGCTGTGTTCTGCCACTGGAATTATGCCCAGAATATCCGGATCAGGATTATCGATTGCATAAAAACCGGCAGATGTATCCAGGACAACCGGTGAGACCCAGGTCAGGTCACTCACAAAGTCGCTGTAAGTACTGTAATACAGATCAAAAGTAGCCCGGACCTTGCGGCCGATAAATCCGCTGTATCCTAGTTCATAGGTCCAGACCTCTTCAGAAGTTACG
>JAZFSI010000005.1:0-5578 GCA_036446075.1 Fidelibacterota bacterium | reverse complement strand
ATGCCAACGGAAACGGCAACAGGGATGAAGCCGAAATGGTGAAAACGGAAGATGCCAAATTCGGGGATGCAAATTGGGGCAAATACAATCAGTGGGGCCAGAAAGAGGTCGGCAGCGCCAAAGATCGAAGCATTTCAAATGAATTTGAAAAATTAATTCATAATTTCGGTCTTGAATACTGGTACTCAGATTATTTTGCTTTAAGGACTGGATATTATCTGGATAAAACAGGAAAAATTAGTAATCCTACTTTTGGATTAGGTCTGCGTTTTTCAAACTACGGCTTTGATTTTGGATATACTTCGGGAAAACCAGGTCACCCTCTGACCAACACGATGCGGTTTTCTCTAAACGTTCAATTTTAATAAAACGAAATAACATGGCTCCTGATCTCATCAGACGATGGGCTTATGCGCTGTTGATTTTTATACATGCGCCTTTAAGCGCCGAAGTAACGGGGTATCTTAAAATTGCAGCCATCCGCGTAGAATTTTTAGAAGATGAATCACCGGGCACGACCGGAAATGGACTTTTTTTAAATTTTCCCCTGGAAACTATCTGCGGGAATTATACCATTGATAGTCCACCCCATGATATAAATTATTTTGAAGCCCAGCTCAAAGCCCTGGATAATTATTACCGCCAGGTTTCTTTCGGTAAATTCGGTATTGATTTAGACCAATCGACCGTTTTCCCAGTACAGGGAGATGCGGGCTATAAATTGGATCACTCCATGAATTTCTACCATCCCCTGGGGCAGGAGGATCAGGTAGAGAGATTATCTACTGAATTATTTAGAGATGCGGTGGCAGCAGCTCTTCGGCAAGACAGCCTGAACCTGGGTGAATATGACCTGGTAATTATTTTTCATGCCGGTGTTGGGCAGGATTTTACCGTACCATTTTTAGATCCCACTCCCGAAGACATTGCATCCGCGTTTATTGATGAAAACATGCTGAATAAATATTTGGGCGGACCACTTCAAGCGGGATCTACTCGGTTAAAGCACGGTATAATTGTACCCGAATCCCAAAATCATTTATTGTACAGTGAGTCAGTATTTTCAGAATTGGATTCACCCTGCGATTTTCAATATGGATTAACCGGTACTCTGGCTTTAATGGTTGGATTTTCTGTGGGATTGCCGCCCTTATGGGAAACTAATACAGGACAAACCGGTATTGGTGTGTTTGGACTAATGGACCAGGGTTCCAACAATGGCAGAGGAGTTGTTCCGGCGCCCCCGGAGGCCTGGACACGAATTTACGCCGGGTGGGAGCAGCCCTTAAATATAACCGCTAATTCACAAATTACGCTTTCAGCTGCGGAAAAAAACGCCCTGATCAAAATACCAATTAACCATAATGAATATTTTCTTTTGGAAAATAGATCAAACTGGTACCGCAGCGGTGTCAGCATTGATTCCGCACGTTTTTCAATCTGGCAGGAAACCGGGATATATCCGCCCTTTATAGAAGTATTGATGGATTCAACTCAACTTGATAGAGATAATGGAGTTATTCTGGCTGTTAAGAATTATAACCTCGGACTGCCGGCTTCAGGATTACTGATCTGGCATATTGATGAGCAGAAAATAAGAGCTGGATTAGGCAGTTATGCTGTTAATTCTCAGCGTGATCATAGAGGCATTGACTTAGAAGAGGCTGATGGGGCTCAGGATATTGGAAATATTTCTACCCTAATTTTCGATCCTTCGTCGGGATATTTTGGAGATATGTGGTTCATGGGGAACAGGGAATACGAAAGAGCCAATCCTGGACAGTCAGGAAAAAGACCAATATTTAGTACTTTTACCTATCCGGATACCCGCGCCAATAATGGTGCAGAATCCAGGATTACAATCAGCAATATTTCCCAACCTGCTTTGGATATGACCTTTAATGTTGATTTTGACCTGCCTTTCTTTGGAGTTCCTAAGAAAACTCTGGAATTTTTAATGCAGTGGGATTTAAACGGGGACGGTGAATTAGAATTTTTCGGAGGAGGAGATTCTTTGTGGTGGTCCAGGCTTGATTTAGAAAAAACTGAATCTTTTTATGCTCTTAACTGGGAAAAATATGAAGTTGTTTTGGTTCAGAACGACCTGGAGCACTCATTTGTTCTGATTGGCAGAAATCAAGATCAGATAGATGTATTATGGTTCGAATTTGACTTAAACCAGGGAAATTTTAAATTAAAATGGACCAGATCAATTTCATCACCTTGCGGCATTGGCTTTATTGAAGCAGATTATATCAGAGGGGTCGTAAAAATGACTCAGGGAGATATTATTTATTCAATTACAGAAGATTCCGTAAATATCATTCAATTGGAAGCTGAAGAAAATTGCGGGCCGGCTGAAATTGAATTTTCGAGTATTAATAATGATACTTTTATTGTTACTCTTGGATTAGAAAAAATTTCTACTTCTTCAGGTAATTATTATAAAGGAAAATTTATTGATTTGGGATTGATTGATCTTGAATTGGACGGAGAGGTTGATATTATCGCTCTTGGGTCTTCCGGTCAGATTTTTGCTTTCGATAGATTTCTTTTTTTAAAAACCGGTTATCCAATAAATCTTTCTGCAGTTCCGCCAGTATTAGCAGGAGATTTGCTTGATGATTTCCACCCGGAAATAATAGTAAAAAATCAGGAAGGAGATATCCTTATTATTAATTACAAGGGGCAATTACTGCACCGTTTTTCTGATAAAATTCTTAACAAATTAGAAATGTTGGGTATTCATAATCAAAAACAGGCCTTACTGACAAAAGATCATATAACTTTATTTAAGGATTCAGAAGCAGATCTTGGAAATTTTTGGCGGACGAAATACGGTCATCCTGATCATTCCCGGGAAATAGCGCTGCAGATTACACCTGCAAATCCGGATGAAACCGTATTGATAAATAAAGATTTAACATATGCCTATCCTAATCCAAGCTACGGCTCTTGGGTTAAATTACGCATCAGAGTAGAATCTGCCCGGAAAATAGAGGTAAATATTTTTGATTCTGCCGGATTTCACCTTAAATCAATTGAACTCCATAATCCTAAGTCTGCCAGTATTAATGAATTAATATGGGATGTTTCGGACCGGCAGGCAGGTATTTATTTTGCCCGCGTTAAAGCAATAAAAGGCAAGGATGTAGAAGAAAAAATTATCAGAATCGGAGTGCTTAAGTGAAAAGAATAATAGTTATAATTATTCTTTTTCAACTGCCTGCTTCCGCTCAGCTTTACAATCATCCTGAGCTGGAATGGCAGATGTTTGAAACTGAACATTTTAAAATTCACTTTTATGAGTCAACAGAGAATTCTGCACGGGAGGGAGCAGCAATAGCTGAAAAGATTTTCCCTTTTATAACTGATTTATATGATTATTTACCATCTCGAAAAACTAGTCTAATTTTTACGGATACAGATGATTATGCCAATGGAGCAGCCTACTTTTATGATAATAAAATTGTTATCTGGACTTCTCCTTTAGATTTCGAGCTGCGGGGCAGCCACCGCTGGCTGCAGAATGTTATAACTCATGAATTCACGCATATTGTCTCTATTCAAAAAGCCATGAAATTCGGACCAATAGTACCGGGTGGTTATGTGCAGATAATAGGGTATGAAAAAGAAAAAAGAAAAGATGTCCTGTATGGTTATCCAAATGTACTGGTAAATTATCCTTTACCGGGGACTACGGTACCTCCCTGGCTGGCCGAAGGAACTGCACAATTTATGTACGCCGGCGCCGGCTGGGACTTGTGGGATACTAATCGTGATATGATTCTCAGGGACAGGATCCTGAATAATAATATGCTGTCATGGGCGGAAATTAACACGTTTGGAAAAAGCGGACTTGGTAATGAGTCTGTATACAACGTGGGTTATGCTTTTTGCCGCTATCTGGCATTTAGGGAAGGTCCCGAAGTTCTTAAAAATATCATGTCAGCTTTGTCCGCTCCGCTTTCCATTTCCATCAACAGGGCCATTGAGAAGTCAACCGGATTAAGCGGTAAAGAAACATATTCAAATTTTTTGGAAGTTCTTGAAAAGCGTTATAATCTGCTGATGGAATCGGTGCGGAATTACGGGATTGAAGGTAGAATTGTGGAAGGGGAAGGGACTGCAAATTTATTTCCTGTTTGGTCTCCCGCAGGAAATAAATTTGCCTTTTTATCTAATCGTGACCACGAATTATTTGGGCAGACAGATTTATTTATCTATGATCTTGAATCCGAAAAAAGTGATAGAATAGTTAAGGCAGTGCAGTCAAAACCGACCTGGAATTCCAATGGAGAAATATTATATTTTTCGCGCCGGGCAAAAATACCGAACAAACAGGGTTCGAAATACTTCGATTTATACCAGTATAATATTAACAGCAAAAAGGAAAGTCGCCTTACTGAGAATGCCCGTGCCTTTTCACCAATTTTTATCGCTCATGATAGTTCTCTCATTTACCTGGCCACTGAAGACGGAGGCCAAAATATTTTCAGGATTAATCTGAAAACTAAATCAACAATAAAATTGACTGATTTCAAACCCGGCCGTATGCTCAGCAGTTTAGCGTTTGATAAAAATAAAAATTGGATCGTATTTGACGTTACTGATAATCATTTTAGAAATATTCAATATTTGTCCCTGGATGACAGTACCTATGGTTTTATTTTAAATAATCCTGAGTGGGATGAGCGTCAGCCTGCTGTTAATCAAAGCGGCGAATTTCTATATGCGGACGATCGGACAGGTATTTTTAATTTGTATTTTCTAGGCGAAAAACAAGGATTTGTCACTAATGTTCGGGGTGGAGCTTTTATGCCCGATATTTCCAGTGACGGCAAAGTAGTTTATGTGAACTTTGAAAAAGGGAAATTCAATATTGCTATACTGGATTCTCTGCAGTTTATAACCGACAATCATGTCGGATACAGTGCGAATTATTTTCGGAGAAACAATAACTTGGAAGCTGCGCTTTTAGAGCAGAATTTATCTGAATCTAAAATTCATGAAGACTTGTTTTCTCCTCTTTTTATTTTACCCAGAATAACTTATGATTATGGATTTTTAAAACCTGGTTTTTATTTCTACTCCTCAGAAATATTAAATCGATTGACCCTATCTGGCGGTGTATCAGTTAATAGATTTAGGGATTTAGACTTATTCTTTACATTTGAATTTCGTCGATTTTTTCCGACTTTATATTTTGAAACAAATTTCATGACCAGAAATACAACCGAAGAAAATGCTTACAGCGTCTATAAACTGGATAATAAACTGCGTTTTCAGCTGCTTCAGTTTAAAGGAGGATTCAAATTACCGGCGGCTGGAACAGAATTGGAAATGTTTACGGCCTGGAACAGGTTCCGGGCTGCTGTTAAAGAGCGGATTATGAGTACTGACTATGAAGGAGGATTTTCCTTTGATTATTTTAAAGGGCTTGAGATGGGTTTAAAATGGTCTGTAAACAGCAAATACCTGGGGTCAGGTCAGAATATTAATCCTCCCCGCGGTTATGGTCTAAATCTGGACATTTCCTGGGAAAAAAACCAATTGATGGAAAACCTGGATCTTTCCG
>JAZFSI010000004.1:0-12147 GCA_036446075.1 Fidelibacterota bacterium | reverse complement strand
ATATTTTGTTTCCAAATAGAATTTGGCAGAAATTTCATCTGGAATTTCTACTCTTACTTTTCCATATTTTGAATCGATTTCAATATCCAGCACCCCTGAATTCAGTTTTTTAATTTTAACATCTCCGTTAAAAACAGATGTTTTGATTTTAGGCATGGAGGAAACGATATCTAAATTACCATATAAAATTTCCACATTAATTTCTCCTCCGATGGATTCAAGTTTAATATCTCCATTATAATTATAGAAGTTTATACCGTTGTCAATCGACCTGGCCGTAATCTTCCCGTATTTATTACTTACAAATACTGAATCCGATAAATCGTTTAATTCAATATCACCATTAAAATTTTCAATATTTACACCTTTCATAATCTCGGATATACTTAAATCACCATATTTATTGTTTACCAATAAAGTTCCCTTGATTTTTTCTATCTGTAAGTTTCCGTTGTAGTTTTCAACTGCCAGATCACCATCCACGGATGATATTTCAATATCACCGTATTTATTTTCAACAGTTAAAGATTTGTCGATATTCATTAAAGTGGCATTACCATTATAACCAATAATAGCCACGGTACCACTGATATTTGAAATATCCGATTCAGAATATTTACTTTCAGCCGTCACTGAACCCTGAACATCTTTTACCTGCAGATCACCGTTATAATTTTCAACTTCGATATCACCAAGTATACTTTCAATATCAGTGTCACCGAATTTATTCAGTATAACTACAGATTTGGTTTCAAAAATTGAGATATCGCCATTGTAGTTATCAACTTCTACATTACCCTCAGTTGCTTCAATATTTACTTCACCATATTTATTTTCAATAATTACAGCCATTCCTTTGGGCATATAAATGGTCATATCTACCGTATAGGATTTTTTATCCATAAATGCCAATGCACCAAAAGTTCTGGACTGTTCGCTGTACTGTTCTTGTAGTCGTTCTCTCTCCCGACTCCTGTCGCGCTGCCTATCTTTTTCCTTATCCCTGACCGGCAATCTGGCGGGACGACTATTTGAATCCGTCTGAATTTTAAATACAGATCCCCATTTTTTCATTTTTACATCCAATCGATCAAGAGCCTTTTGAGCTTTTTCAACAGTTATGCTTTTCGCGGTAATTTCCACCTGAACCTTGATACTGTCACCATTATAACCGGTGACTGTAATATCACCATATTTATTTTCAATGGATACTTTCCGGATTTGAGGAAAGTAAAAAGATCTGTCGATGGATTTTTTGACTGATTTATTAAATTTATTTTCATCCAACAATGGGAGTTTGCCCAAAAGATTCAAGTGTTCATTTAAATTCCGAACTTCAACTGCTTTCGAACGAACCATTGCGGTTACTTTCTCCAAGTCCAGGCCCAATTTTTTAACTTTTATTCTTTCCAGCCGTTCCAGACCTTCTGCTGTTTCTAACAGGATCTTGAGTTCGATGGATTCGTCCAGATCATCAAAATCATAGTCATAATCATAGTCATAATCATACTCATAACTATAACCAGAACCAGAACCAGAATTATAATTTACCGGGGGAACTTTATAAATAATAACAGGTGCCGGTTCAGGTAAAACAGTTGCTTCGGGTATTATGGGAACCACATCTATAGTGTCAGTTAAAACCGGATTCGGGGAATCTTGCGGAATTTCGACTTGAGCGGTTTCTGCTGAGAACTGGATAGTTTGGTCTTTTCTATTTTGGGCAGAAATCACGAGAGTCAAAATGATAAAAACAAAAATTTTCATGTTTAATTTCATGAGGCTAACTCCTTATTAATATCCAATACTGCTTTCATATTGATCAATTTTTCATTATAGGCGTAAAACAATGTGCTGTGAATGCTGGGGTTATATGGATTTTCCTGCAGGTCCCGTTTGCATTCGGTTATGAGTATATCCAAAGTATGAATCTTTTCCAGATACAAATTTATTATTTCATTTTCCCGGTCTTGAATCTCTACGTTCATTTGCTGCTCTAATTGATACAAAACCTCTTCGTATAAGCGTTGAGATTCGAATACTTTGGCATCAATTTCATTGGCCAGAATGGAGGCCTCGTTTCCTGTCAAAAGAGTAACCGTAGATTGCTGGCTGATGATTAAAAATACGGAAATTATCACCGCTCCGTAAGCAAGACCATATTGAAGTCTGGGTTTTCCTGCGAGCAGCTTCAATATCCGCTCCAGCCAGTTCGATTCAGAATCGGAGGAATTTATTTCTTTTTGAATTTCAAACCAGACCCGGTCACTGGGTTTTTGCTGACTACCGGAGTTTTTTGCCTGGTTAAGCCAGGTATTAAAAGATTTAAGGTTATTGTGTTTCATATTTAACACCCATTTCGGTTAGCACTTCCATTAATCTATGGCGTGCATGATGGAATTGCGATTTAACTGTTCCAACGGTTACACCTAAAATTTGAGCCACTTCCTGCTGCGGAATTTCCTGGATGGCGTGGAGTACAAAAACATTCCTGTATCCCAGAGGAATTTTTTGCAGACCCAGCATTAGCTCCGTCCATTGGCTGTCTTTAGATTTTTCGTGTTTTGTATCCAGATCATCTAAGTCACTCCATTTTCTATGTGCTGATTTCAGTGTTGATTTCGCACAATTAATTAAAATTCTATACATCCATGATTCTAAAACCCGGGGATTTTTCAAAGTATGAATTTTACGGTAGATTTTCAAAAAGCAGTTTTGCAGGGCATCTTCCGCGTCATCACTATTATAGCATATCCCCAAAGCTGCCCTGTAAAAAGGCTGTTTATAATTGTCGTAAAGCTTTTGGAATGCGGCCCTGTTCCCGGCCTTCAATTCCGTTACTATTTGTTCAGTATTATCAATGGTCACAGTTAATTTCAGTCTTCACACAGTATCAGGACTGTTGAAATAATAAAAGGTTGCACGGCTGGGAATATTTTTTAATATAATTGAAGATTCGTTAAGTAAAAATAAATATAGGACGAACTATATATTTTAAAAACTTTCCCGCTGTTGATTAACCCATACTTTTACCTGGTCTTCAAGAATGTTCAGGGGTAGGGATCCATGGCCTAAAATAAGATCATGGAAATTTCTAATATTAAATTTATCGCCTAACTCTTTTTCAGCAAAATTTTTCAACTCTTTAATTTTTAATTCACCTATTTTATAAGCTAAGGCCTGTCCTGGCCAAACTATATAGCGATCAACCTCAACTACAATATCATGCTCTGTCTTCGCAGTTTTGGCCTTGAACAAGTCTATAGCCTGCTGCCGGGTCCAGCCCTTGTGGTGCATGCCCGTATCCACCACCAGGCGCACTGCTCTCCACATTTCATAGGTTAATTGTCCATATTTTGCATATGGATCAGTATAAAAGTTCATTTCTTCCCCTAAACTTTCCGCATAAAGACCCCAGCCTTCGGTATAAGCTGTATAAAAAGAATTTTTTCGCAATATATGGATGTCATCCAATTCCTGGGCCAAGGCAATTTGCAAATGATGTCCCGGCACTGCTTCATGGAGGGTTAAGGCCTCCATCTCCCATTTCGGTCGGCTTTTAAGATTATAGGTGTTGGCAAAGAAATATCCCGGCCGTCCCGCTGCCAAAGATCCGCCCTGATAATAAGCCGTTGTCTGGGATTTCTCCGCATAAGACGGTACCTTTTTTACACCATAGGGCAGACGGGGCAGAGTACCGAAAAGTTTTATCAATTCCGGATCTGCTTTTTTACAGATAGATTGATATGCTCCAATTAATTGCTCCGAAGAAGCGAAAAAAAATTGAGAATCTGTTCTTAAAAATGTTGAAAATTCCTCATATGTACCCTTAAATCCGGTAGCTTTTATGAGAGCTTTCTGTTCAGCGTAAATTCTTTCTATCTCTTTTAAGCCGATATTATGAATTTCATCAGCTGTTTTATTTGTGGTGGTATGATATTTTACATTAAAGCGATACCAATCTTTTCCGTCGGGTAAATCTTCTAAAGCAATGGATTCTCTGGTATTTGGTATATATTTATAGGTTAGATACTGATGAAGTTTTTTATAAGCAGGATAAATATCTCTGCTTATAATATTCAATGCTTCCTGTTTTAAGTCTTCCTGTATATTTAAGGGAATTGAATTGGGTAAATTCTGGAAAGGGATCAGCATGGGACTTTCAAGTGGATCTTCAGGCAGCAAATTCATAATTTGCTTAGGAACATTTCTTAAAGTGATTTTTGGAGGTATAATACTTTTATTTAGTCCTGTTTTTAAGGATGATATTGTTTGATCAATGAGTTTAGGTACTGCTTTAAGGCGGGCCATGATATTTTTATAATCTTCGATTGTATTGGTGGGCATCATCATGATTATTGCTGATACATCCTGTTGTACTCCGCCCATCTGGTTAATAGGCATCAATTCTGATTTAAAACGAAAAGATTCAATTCTCAGATCAAAATCCCGCAAAATTAATTTGAGATCAAGACTGCCTTTTTCATCGAGCTCGTTTTTATTTAAGGAAAGCAGAATTTTTAATATTTTTTGTGTATCCTTAACTCTTTGTGTATGGGCTTTTTGTGAATGATCGGTCCAACGGTGGTTTTGTCCTTGATAACCAAAATATGTAGCACTTTCGGGAGATTCATTCATTTCCCATTCCCAGATTATATCAAATAATTTATACATTCGTTTCTGATCGTTTAATTCTTTATTTTTTTTCAAAAGATCCAATTTCCGGTCTAAATTTAATTGGGCTTTAAGGCCGGAACTGATCAGGAAAATACTTAATAAAAGTATAATATTTTTAATTACTATGCTCTTCTGCATGCCTTGATTCCTCTGGTTTAAAATGTTCTGATATTCATTTATTTTTTAATATTTGTAATTGTTTTAGCTATATTGGCCAAATAAACATTTATCTGTTTCAATAAATCCAATAGTTCCATATGAATTTCATGGGTCTTAATCGATTTTGCATTTTCCCCCTGAATCCGTTCAAAATGGGATATTCTTAATTTTGATTCTAAGGTGCGGTATTTCTCTTCCTTACTCATGATTTTCCGGGCCATTTCAAAGCTTAGTTCTGCCAGAGCACGGGAGAGCCGGCTGGTTTGTTTCATAACTTTAGTATGATAGGCTTTGATTTCTTCCTTGCCCTCTTTTGAAA
Source organism: Fidelibacterota bacterium (assembly GCA_036446075.1). Classification (GTDB taxonomy): domain Bacteria; phylum Fidelibacterota; class Marinisomatia; order Marinisomatales; family TCS55; genus JAZFSI01. Next base: position 6,992 of record JAZFSI010000004.1, on the reverse strand, counting down.
AGGAAAATTCCAGATTACGGTTTTTGCGTATAAGCGGACGGAAATTCTTGTCTACAATATCACCGATACTTTCCATATCCTTAACAATGGACATCATGGCATAAACCTGGCCGGCCTGTTCCTGGTCTAATTCCTGGCGACTGATCTGGATTAAATAATGAGTAACTTTTTCCTCCAGAAAATCAATTTTTTTCTCACGCAGTTCCAAGCCTTCATCAATGGATAAATAAGGCAGTTTTTTATCCTTTTGAATGCCTCCATCCAGAAAGGGAAGAATGACTGTTTTTAACATTCTATTTAGAATTTTTACCATGGTGGATAATTCTGCCTGAGCTAAATGAATGGCCAGAGCAGGCTGAGCAATCTGTTTTTCATCCAGATGGAGAATCAGAGTCCGGGCCGCCTTTTCCTGTTTTAAAACGGGATAAATTCTCTTGATACCCTGAGCGAAAAATTGGGTGAAAGGCAGAAAAATAAAAGCCAGGGAAATATTAAAAATCGTATGGGCATTTGCGATTTGACGAGGAGTTTCAAAAGCAAGTTTTTCTGCTCCGGTCAAACTTGAGACCGGGCTAACCATCTGAACTAATTTTACAAATGCGGGAATCCAGAATACGAATAATAAAACACCTCCGATTTTAAAAAAAACATGAGCCATGGCAACGCGTTTTGCTTCCCTGTTGCTGCCTATACTGGCCAATCCTGCAGTAATGCAAGTGCCTATGTTGGCTCCCATAATGAGGGGAATACCGGCTTCCAGAGTAAGCACCCCCTGCTGGGACATGACAATGATAATACCCGTGAAAGCTGAACTGCTCTGGATAAGCGCTGTGAAAATTGTACCGATCATAATACTATATAAAGGATTTTCCAGGGTTTTTAATATATCAATAAAGGGAGCATAGGTACGCAGGGGCACCATGGCATCCGACATGAGTTTCATCCCGAAAAATAATATTCCAAAACCAAGTATGGTTTCACCCAGGGCACGGTAACTATCTTTCCTGGACCAGACGGTGAGTGCAAAACCGGCAGTTATCATCAAAAGAGCATAATTAGTAAGTTTAAAAGCTATCAGCTGGGCAGTGAAAGTGGTCCCAATGTCAGCCCCCAGGATAATACCCAGAGATTGACCAAAAGTCAACAATTGAGCCTGGACAAAACTGACTAACATTACCGTAGTTGCGCTTGAGCTCTGAATAATCATGGTTACAACCGCACCAACGGTCATGGCGATAAACCTGTTCTTGGTAAGATTGGCTAATATTCTGCGCATCTTGTTTCCGGCCGCTAATTTCATGCCATGGCTCATTTTTTCCATACCGTACAGGAAAAGTGAAAGGCCGCCCATTAATCCTATACTCAAAACAGTCCAGTGAATAGAACTGCCCTGGTCTCCGGCGAAAAGAGAGGAAATACTTAATAATATGAGATATTTTTTCAGCCCTGATCCCATTTTTTAAAAGGAAACTCGTATAAATCAGCATTATAATATCGTTTCTCCCCGGTCACTTCCCGGCCTGCCCAGGGGGGCAGCTGGATTGATTCATCTTCAGAATCAAGTTCTACTTCTCCAATAATAAGTCCCTCATTTACACCTTTAAATTCGTCAACATCCCAGGTGTGATTTCCAAATTTAATTTTATAGCGAATTTTTTCAAGGGCAGGAAAGGGACATAAATTCAATAATTTTTCTCCATCCAAAACTGGAATTGAATATTCAAATTCCTGCCTTGATAATCCTGAAACTTTAGATTTAATGCTTAATTCGCCCTCATTACCTATAATCCGTACCCGTACTGCAGCCCGCTCCGTAACAGCTAAATAAGCCTGGCGATAAAACACGCCCGGGCCGGGAGCAGACCACAAATCTTGGATCACCAGGTATTTGCGTTCTATTTCAATTTTCATAGGTTATTATTTTAAATTTATATTTGGGGATTTACGCCATAAAAGTATTAACAGGGAAGTTACCATACCCGGGTAAAAGGGTTCCAGCCCCAAAAATTTAACTCCAGTTATCTGCGCCGCTGTAAACCAGCCCGCTGCTATTAAGGGAGGCCAGATTAAAAGAGCGTTTATTTTTCCGGTCGTAAATGATTTTTTTGTAAAAGTCAGAAGGAACGGAAGCAGCAGTCCCGGGATCAGGATTGAACCAAGCGTATACCATAACTGAATTACAGATGGCAGACTGTAGGCTAAAACCAGAGCGATTAAAGCCATGACTACCAGTCCGGCACGAATATATTTAATTGACTGAAGGTCCCAATCAGTTTTTTTGGACCCATTTTTAGATTTAACCCGCCAGAGAATATCCCGGCCAAAAGTAATGGCACTGATAAATCCCAGAGAATCAATGGTGGACATTATGGTCGCCAGCAGACCGGTGAGAAATATACCGTACACCAGGGGCGGTAAAACTTCCGCACCCAGGCGGGGGAATGTAAATAGAGCCGGGCCGGGAGATAAGAGAACTTTTGCATATAATCCTGTAAACAGGGTAAGTAAATCAAAGATAAACCAAAATCCCAGAGAAATTAATATTCCATTTTTTGCTGTATTACCGTCCCTGGCTGCGGCACAGCGCTGAAAAAATCCCGGGTCAACAAAAGTCCATAAAGCAATAAAAAACCACACCAGTATATACTGCGCGGGTAATCCTCCGCCGGGATGTAAATGCATCTCAGGCAGCTTACTAAATATAATGGTTGGAGGACCGGCTTCAATCCAGGAAAAAACAAATAATAGGATAAAACCGCAAAACATTAAAATAAATTGCAGTACATCTGTGCGTATTACAGCTTTAAAACCACCGAACCAGACGTAAAATAGACTAAAACCTGAGGCCAGTAATAAGGCCGGTCCCAGGGGTATCTGCAAAGTGAACTGCAGAAGAATACCTATGCTGAGAATGTAAGGAGCGGGACTTGCCATAAATAAAATATAAAAAGCGCTGATCAGGCCTGCTTTCCGGCCAAAATGATGATGAATATGGTCCGGAATGGAAAGGCGGTCTGCGGCCTGAATGCGGCGGGCAATAAACATGGCAAACAATAGACCAAATACGTAATACGGTAATCCAAAAATAAACCAGGTTTGAATGCCGTAGAGATAAGTATTCTCGCCTACCCCAAGAATTCCTCCGTACCAGGTGGCTACCAAAGTAGCCACGAATCCGGGCAGGCTGAGCCGTCTTCCGGCTAAAATAAAATCACGGGAATTCCCGGAGGATTTTGAACTGTTTTTTAATCCCAGATAAAGCAGAGCCGCCAGATATAGACCGACAACCAAAAATTCAATGGGGGGCATGAGATCGAAATATCCATAATTTATGCGAAGATTTTATCTTAAATGTACTTCCCAGAGATCTGTTGCTTATACCCCGGCCGGTTTGTTTAAGGCTTTCATTCAGGAGCGGGAAGGATAAACCGGAGGTAGTAATGGAATCAATGGGCTGAACAGGAACCAGGGAAACAGTTTGTGCTTTAAAAGAAGAGAATGTTTTTTCTCCCAGCATTGCATTAATGGTGAAAAAATCTGTAATAATGGTTATGTCCAATTCGAGATATTCTGCCGCCAGAAAAAGATTTGCCAGTCCATGATCATCCCGATTTCCGGTCGCTCCTAAAATAAATAGTTTTAATATATTATTTTTCAGGCACCAGTCCAATGCTTTCTCAAGATCGGTTTTTCCCTGGTCAGGCACAGGGATAACTAACCCTTTGAATGATTCCAATGGAAAATCCAGCGAATCCAGATCTCCGATAATTACATGTGGTATTAGACCCTGCTTTATAAGTCTGTTTGCGCTGCCGTCAGTACAAATAACCGTTCCGGCAGACTTTAAAACATTTAAGGGCCTGGAATGGCTGGGGAATGAGCCGTTGACCAGTAAAACAATGGGTAATCTGAAACTGTTCATGCGGATTATTAATTCAAATTAATACTTATAAGCTCTTTATTCATTTTTGAAATTATAGCCTTTTTATGATTGTTTTATTAAATACTCCCGCTGCTTTTTTAATATTCTTGAACTTATGAGATTTTTTACTGTTATCCGAATTGTGATTAGCTCTTAAAGTAAAAATACAAGCTGGGAAAATAATCTTGGCTCATGAAAACTTAAACTTGTAAAATCAACGCCGATAAATTTCTTTAAAGAGAGTTAATCAGGACGGGTGCTGCTTCCGGTAAAAATGCAAATAAAGGGAAATCGATATTTTTCAAAGACATAAAAAGTATCATTTATGAAGGATAATAATGATATAAAGAAAGGTCATCCCATAAAAGGTTGGTTTATTAACCAGGCTTTAAACCATAGCCGCCGCACAATTTTTTTAAGTCTTCTACTGACGGCGATTATGGGTTCGGGATTAACCTGGTTTACCGTTGAAGACGATATTTTAAAAATTCTGCCGAAAAATATTGAATCCAGGATAACCTGGGACTCAGTCCGGGAAGAATTTGGAAATATGGATATGATTTTTATAGCCTTTGGAAAAAAGGGAGAATCAATATATAACTCTAAAACTTTAGCCAAATTATGGGATGTAACCAGAAATCTGGAAGATATTCCCGGAGTAGATGAAGTATTATCTATTGCCAGTGCCAATCGCATGGATAATATAGATGACATTATGGAAATCAGCGATCTTCAACCCTACCGAAATCTATCGGAACAGGAAATTTTGGATATAAAAGTTTTTTTGGAAAAATCTCCCAGGCTGGAAAGACGGTTTATTGGACAACACGGAGATTATTTAAATATAGCTGTCCGCCTGTCCTTATCCGCAGAAGCGGTTCCCCTTACGGAAAATGTGGTCAGCATTGGTGATTCACTGCTTGAAGACTATGAATTACATTACGGGGGGCAAACCTATCTTACCGGAATTGTAAGTTCTCTGATCCGGGCCGACGTTTCCGGACTCATGCAGGCTGGACTTCTGATTATGATCCTGGTTTTATTGGTTAATCTACGCAGTTTCTCAGCGGTGGGAATGGTATTGTCTTTAATTATGCTTTCTTTAGTTTTCATGGGCGGATTCATGGGCTGGGTATATCATATTACCGGTTCAGGGAAATTTCATTTCACTATTATGAATACTTCCATGCCGATCATATTGCTTACTATTGCCAATTCTGACGGAGTGCATATAATAACTAAATTCTTCAGAGTGTTGCGAAAACAGGGCAATATTCGATCCAGCGTTCAACGCACTTTGGATTCTTTGCTAATGCCCATATTTCTGACCAGTATAACTACTGTGGCCGCATTTTTGGCCATGGTTTTTGCACCCCTGGAACCTTTAATTGGGTATGGTATTTCCATTTCCATGGGAATTATCTTGGCCTGGCTTTTATCATCCACTTTTTTTGCTGCTGTAATTTCTTTGATAAAATGGAATCTAAACTCTCGGGCCGTAAATCGTACCAGTATATTTGAAAATTTGATTGATCGTTTTGGGAAACAGGTATTGCTGCATCCCAAATATGTTTTAGCTGCAGGAATATTTTTTGTGGCTGTGGCCGCCTATGGAGTGACTCTTTTAGAAGTAAACGTAAATGTTAAAAACTTTTTTAAAAAAGGTACCGAAATTCGGGATGGAATGGATTTTATAGACCGGGAAATGACCGGAAGTATGGACATTCAATTTAGATTAGAAGGAGACCTTAAATCTCCGCAAGTTTTAAATAGTATTGTCAGGATTCAAGAGCATGTGGAAAAACTGCCCTTTGTAACTACTACTTTTTCCATTACGGACGTTGTTAAACAGATGCATCGTACTGTTATGGATGATGATCCGGCCTTTGAAATAATTCCGGATACCAGGGGAAAAGTCAACAATTTATTTACTATGTATTCCATGTCGGGAGATCCGGATGATTTCGAAACTTTAGTTGATTATGAATATGAAGCAGGTCTTTTAACTGCCATGAGCCGTAATGTGTCCACCCGGGAAATTGTAGAAACTGTATCTGAACTGGATGTTTTCATTGCCAAAAACAGCGGCCCTGAATTAACAGTCTTAATTACCGGTATGATGGTAGTGCTGAGGGATGTTGTTTCCATGGTTGTGAAATCAGCGTTTATAAGCATTTTCGTTTCTCTGATTATGATCGGTTTCATTGTTGCTTATTTTTTCAAAAGGATAATCTGGGGTCTGTTAGCTGTAGTACCATTGTCTGCTGCCATTATTTTTAACTTTGGTTCCATGGGTATCTTCGGCATGGAATTAAGCCATGTAACAGCAATTCTTTCCTCTATAATCATTGGTGTAGGCGTAGATTTCGCCGTGCATTACATATCTCAGTACAGGCGCATGGTAAAACATGGTGTTAAGGCTGATATTCTCAGCCGGGAAGTAGTAGACGAGGTTGGTTATCCGATTATTCTGGACGCAGCCTCCAATATGGGTTTTGGAGCCTTATTATTTTCTACATTCATTCCAATTCAATATATCGGAGGTTTAATGATCTTTGCCATGCTGGCCACCTCTCTGGGCACCCTGACCTTATTGGCTGCGCTCTGCGAATTATTAAAAAGAAAATTAGCCCAGGAAAATTAGCACAGAGGGTTTGAAAATTTTTTCGAAAAATTTAATAGGCGGAAAAATGAAATTAATAATTTTATTATTTTTATCTCTCGGTTTCAGCCAGACCGGTCCGGAGATAGCTAATATGCTGGATGAAAAAAAAGCCCCCCTGGACATGGCCTCTGTCCTGACCATGGAATTGATCAATTCCAAAGGTAAAACCCGGATTTTGTCCATGAAATCAATATCCATGGATAAAAATAAAAAACAGATTATCTGGTTTTTAGCTCCGGCAGACGATAAGGGTGTCGCCTTCCTGAAAATCGAGCATGTCGGGAAAGATGATGAAATTCGCATGTGGCTGCCGGCCTTCAAGAAAATTCGCCGAATATCGGCTAAGAAAAAAGGTGATTCCTTTATGGGTTCAGACTTGAGTTATGAAGATATGACCAGCCGTGA
>JAZFSI010000003.1:0-2189 GCA_036446075.1 Fidelibacterota bacterium | reverse complement strand
GTTACTTAAGGTAACCGCTGAAAAAAAAATCCAGAGGATTTTGAGGGTTGCCATATTGATGGACTTCATAATGCAGATGGGGTCCGGCTGAGCCGCCTGAAATCCCGGATATTCCGATCAGGTCACCCCTTTTTACAAATTGCCCTCTTTTTACGAGAATTTTGGAAAGGTGGGCATAAATTGTTTTAAAGCCGTCGTCATGTATTAATTTAATTACTTTACCGTATCCGCCCTGATTTCCGGAATAATTGACAATTCCGTCAGCAGGACTATAAATATCCGTACCTCGATTAACTGCAAAATCCTGGCCGTAATGGAATCTGACTTTTGCAGTGAATGGATCTTCCCTATAACCGAAACTGGATCCTAAGTAACCACCATTAACAGGACGAATTGAAGGTAGAAATTTTAATTTATCTGTTTGTCCCTTGACTTTACTGACCATGGTATTATAACTGGATAATTCCAATTTTACACGCCGGCTTATTTCTCCCACATCCATTTCTAACTCAGAAATCCTGGTTTCCACGTCTGGAACCAGATGATTCAGGGCGTTGTTCGCTCCGACCCGCATACCTCCAATACCAACTTTACGAACATCGGCGTCAATTTCAGGCAGCCCGGCATAGGTGCGGATGGCCTGATCTTTCGCTTCAATTTCACCAACTTGCACGGAGACTGTTTCCAATCTGGTTTGCAGTTCAACCAGAGTGGTAGTTAAATGATTATAATTATTTTTTAAATCCCGTATTTTTGATTTATACAGGATTTGGGTGAGAGCGTCGGCAGACAGAAATAGTACAACCGCCATAAATACAACTGCCAGACTGGCAAAAGTTACTATTTTCCCTCTGGAGAATTGCCACTGCCTGGCGCCGGCTGTGCGCTCGGAGATCAGGATGTAATTATTGTAATTTGATTTAAATTTTCTTCGATTCATAGACTATAATAATGAATATTACCTTGGAAAATACATCAACGAAGTTAAAATATTCAAATAGTTTAACTCAAGTATATTTTTAGTAAATGAGAATTTGCCTTGGACCGTAACCGCTGCAGAGATTTTTCTTTAATTTGACGAACTCTTTCTCCTGACAAATCCATTTCCTCCCCGATTTGTTCTAAATTTTTCGGTTCATCCTCTCCCAAACCAAAATACAGCCATAAAACCTGTCCTTCTTTTTCAGTTAATGAATGCAATATTCGCCTGATCTCTTTTTTCAATGAAAATACTAATATTTCTTTTTCCGGACGGTCATCTTCCGAGGATATAAAATCCACAAGAGTATTATAAGAGTCAGACATGGGATCATCGAGGGAATAAGTATCACCTGATACTCGAATTAAATCTTCAATCCAGTTTATGGTTGTATGCGAGATTTCAGCCAATTCTTCAGATGTAGGCTCCCTTTCGAATACCTGCTCCAATTCCAGGGAATTTTTAAATAATCGTCCCATGGATTCAGTTATATTGGCCGGCAGCCGGATGGTGCGTCCCATTTTGTTGATAGACTGGCGAATACTTTGAGAAATCCACCACACTGCGTAAGAAATAAATCTAAATCCTCGGGTTTCATCAAAACGCAGGACTGCCTTCATGAGGCCGATATTGCCTTCATTAATTAAATCTTCCAACGGCATACCGGGATGACGGAATTTTTTAGCCACCGCTACAACAAAACGCAAATTGTGAGTTACCAGTTCATTAACGGCTTCCTCGTCGCCATTTTTTGCGCGCTGGGCCAATTCCACCTCTCTTTTAGAATCCAGAGGCTCAAGGTCTTTTATTTCATTCAGATATTGCGCCAGGGCAGACTGTGTATATGGTTTAGGTTTTAAAATGGGATTCACAAAATTTATTATTCGGATTTCTTTTATTTAATCTGGTTTTTTATTTTTTTCAGGCTTTTTCCGTACGGCTGCCTTCTTCGGTTTTCTTTTTTTGGCGGGAGTTTGTTTTTCTTCGACTTTTTCCTGGTCTCCGTCCGGCATTTCAGGAATATCGGTTTCAGGGATATTGTATTGCTTTCGAATTTGTTTTATTTCTTCCTCTTTAATTCCTGTTGAATCCTGAATTTCATCAATTTGTTCAACAATACTGAAAAATTCTTTATTACCCGTAAAATTGGCTACATTTTCATTTTTGGCCTGATTATATACAAGTCGACCAAGATTTTCATGCAATCTAT
>JAZFSI010000002.1:0-3079 GCA_036446075.1 Fidelibacterota bacterium | reverse complement strand
TTGAGTATGGAAGGGAGAGTACAAAACCATAAAATGATTTTACTGAAATAATGGCAGAGTACGGAAGCGGCATGAAAATTACAATAGTGGAAGCCTGTGTGTATCGAAGATCAGGAGCAGAGATACTTTTTCTGCTGCTGAAAAGAAAAAGCAGGAATTACGAAGGTTTGTGGCAGGGAATAAGCGGAAAAATCGAAAACAATGAAAAAGCCTGGGAAACCGCCTTAAGAGAGTTACGGGAAGAAACAGGATTAAAGGCCCGCAGCATATTTACGGCAGATTACGTGAGCGCTTTTTATGAAGCATTTAAAGACCGTATAGTTCAAATACCTGTTTTTGGAATAGAAGTAGAATCAGATGTGGTTAAATTGTCCAGTGAACATAGTGAATACCAATGGGTAAAGCTTGGCAAAGCTCTTAAATTGCTGACCTGGAGGGGGCAGTGGGAGGCGCTTGAAAACGTGTATGATATGCTGAATTCACAAGATGAACGGCTGCGCTGGTCCTCCATAAAACTGGATCGCTAAACTTGAGACCTGGCTTGCGAGTTCCAGTGAAAAGCAGATCTGCAGTTTTAAACACCCTGTAAAATTTCACTTGAAAAAAGGAAGGATGAATATGCTGAAAGCAGGAACAAAAGCGCCGGATTTTAATTTGCCTGATGCCCATGAAAATTCCGTCAGCCTGAGCGATTTTCTAGGTAAAAAAGTGGTCGTCTGGTTTTTCCCTAAAGCCAATACCCCGGGCTGAATTGCAGAGGGACAGGGATTCCGTGATGAATTCCGGCATTTTAAAAAAAATAACTGTATTATTCTGGGGATGAGCGCTGACTCCCCGAAGGCACAAAAGAAATTTTCAGATAAATACGAATTCCAATTCCCTTTGCTTTGCGATCAATCGAAAGAAACATTGAAAAATTATGAAGCCTGGGGACTGAAAAAGTTCATGGGACGTGAATATGAAGGCATTTATAGAATTTCTTATCTGATAGATGAGCAGGGAATAATTAAAAAAACATATCCTAAAATTAAGGTAAAAACCCATGCGGGTGAAGTATTGGCAGACCTGGCTGAATTGAATGATACTGCTTAAAAAAATGAGCAGGCTTAGTCCGTGTCAGCCTGAATTAATCAGGTTAGAATCAATTTTCCCCATCACTAATTTTCAATCAACAGTCCCCCGGATTTAAAAGCAGCTTCATTTTCGCGGGTCTCTAAATACCCCATCATAACCGCATGGCCTTCAATCTTGTGAGGACGATTATCTCCTTCAAAAGCGGTCATGTGTAAAGGTTCCCGGTTGAGAGACAAAAAAGCTGTATTTTCCGGACATACCGTCAAATGGGGCGGTTTGTGGTTTTTTAATTCCTGCCAATCGAAATCTATAATAAAATTTGTTTTTTCAAATTGGCCGGGCAGTCCCAGAACAATATCAGGATTTTGGGAGGTCAGGGCAGTACCTGAATACAGCGGTAAAATAACCTGCAGAATAACCCAGGCTGTAGTGTCAGGGCTTAGGTCAGCCCGAAAAGTTTGATTCTGTTTTAGATTCAAGGCTAAATGAACTCCATTTGCATTGACCAGAAGGTTGTAATGGCTGAGTCTGATACCTTTATTATTTGACCAGTAAACCACCGCTTCCTGGTGCAGCAGCGGTTTATAGTCGGGTTCGAATACTGCCGGGAAAGATTTGATTTTGTCCTGGAATTTATCACTCCAGGTAACTGTCAGGGCCGGGGAGGCTGCTTCTTGGGCTTTAACCCGGTCATTTTTCCGGGCCAGTATCAAAGAAGCACCCAGGGTCCAGATACCATGAGCCAGGATAATGGCAGAGTCGGAATCAAGGCCGACCATTAAAACACGGTCGCTGCCTTTTACCCCCGAATCTTTCAGCCAATGGGCAGTTTGCTGTGCCGCCGCAAACAGCTTTTTACTGGTCAATCCACTATCCTCATAAACCATTTTATTACTATATTTAACATTCTGTCCATCAATCAGGGCTCTCAAATTAGGGTAGGGAACCATATGTTCAATTGGTTCCACATTGCCCAGGCTCTGGGCCTTATATATGCGTTCTTCCAACTTAGATTTCATTTATGATGAGACAGCAAAATGTCGAAGTTTAGTATAGACTAATCGGGTTTTATTTTTCGATTTATAGTGATAGTATCCTTAATCCGGGAATAATCATTTCCGCCTAAGCGGCCCAGGGGCTGCAGAATTTCCAGATTTATATGTCCCTGGTCGTAAACAGATTCATGCACATGGAACATGACGATAGTTCCCAGGATCACAAATCCGCTGCCGGGCAGCTCTCCGCCCACCTGGATGATCTGGTTTAGTTTGCATTCAAAATTCACCAGAGCTTCCTTAACCCGGGGGGATTTTATTTTAAGGCTGCTGACAGGAGATAAACCGGAGATCTGGAATTCATCAATAGAAGAATCAAAATCTGTTGAACAGGCCACCATTTTTTCTGCAAAAGTTTCCGAAACAATATTTACAACAAATTCACCGGTTTCCCTGATGTTATTCAGGGTATCCTTGGTTTTACCGTCATAGGCTCTGCGGGCCGGGGCAAACATTATGGTGGGCGGATTGGCGCAGACACCGTTAAAAAATGAAAAGGGCGCCAGATTATTTACTCCATCCTTTGATTTAGTAGAAACCAGAGCAATGGGGCGAGGCAGGATTGATCCGATCATTAATCTATGATTTTCTTTAAAAGATTGTTCTTTCGGGTCAAAAATCAAACTTCACTCCAGGATAAAGGATAATTTTGATCTTTAATGCGGGAACAATGCTCGGTCATGCTCAAGAGTTTGAAAGTATCTATCATATCTGCCAATTCATCGGTTTCTTTAACACCCAGTGATTCCTCTATTTTACCAAAAGCGGCCTGGTAATAATGGGCAGCTTGTTTGGCGTTGCTTACATATAGTTAACAATGATCGAATGCTTCTATTTTATACATTCCGGGTCATCCCTATTAAATACAGGCTTCAAGGGCTTTGATAAAGCGGATATTTTCCCGTGCCAATCCCACGGAGACGCGGATACATCCGGGCCATCCAAAGGCC
>JAZFSI010000001.1:0-2957 GCA_036446075.1 Fidelibacterota bacterium | reverse complement strand
AAAATATTTTTCCCTTAGCCGACAGAATGGCACTTTTTGCCATTACCATGGGCCATGAAATCTGCACCGTAATTGAAAGCTTATTTAAAAATAATGATTATGTTTTAGGATACATGCTTGATACGGTAGCCTCCCTAGGTGCCGATAATGCAGCGGGAATAATGGAAAATCAATATGGAAATATGAATTCAGGCAACTCCGAAAAATCTTTGGTACTTGGTTACAGCCCCGGTTACTGCGGCTGGCACCTCAGTGGGCAAAAAAAACTGTTTGGACGTCTTAAACCTGAGACAATTGGAATATCATTAAATACAAGTTATCTTATGCAGCCCCTAAAATCGGTCACTGGTATACTGGTACAGGGTAATTCCAATATTCACAAATTCATCCCGGATTTCCCATTTTGCCGTGTTTGCCGGACGCATTCATGTAACGGTCGGCTAAAATATTTAACTTCAATCGATAAAGGAATTAATTAATGGAAATATTAAAACAGGTTTCACAGTCATTGCAGGATGGTGATGATAAAAAAGTAATTAAGCTTATCCATAGATTAATTGAGAAAGGTGTAAAACCGACAACAATAATTGATGAAGGTTTAATTGCGGGAATGGATATAATTGGAAAAAAGTTTAAAGTACACGAAATATTTTTACCGGACGTACTCATGGCGGCCAAGGCCATGGAAGCAGGTATGGAAATATTAAAACCGCTTTTATCTCAATCCGGCAAAACAAAAATCGGAAAAATTGTTCTGGGAACGGTACGCGGTGATTTACATGATATTGGTAAAAATTTAGTGGCCGTAATGTTAAAAGGTGCAGGATTCGAGGTAATTGACCTGGGTAAAGACGTTGAACCAAAAGATTTTATAGAAACTGCTTTGAAGGCAGAAGCTGATATTATCGGATTATCGACTTTATTAACAACTACAATGCCTGTAATGAAAAACGTGGTGGATCTTCTTAATGAAAATGATCATGGTCAAAATGTTAAAGTAATTATCGGCGGGGCGCCCACGTCCCGGGAATATGCCGGAGATATTGGTGCGGATGAATATGCATTTGATGCAGTCAGCGCCGTTGACAGCATCAAGAAATTGGCCCTGACCTGAAATCCGGTATATTAGCTCGGATAAAATCAGGCCAGACCCTGGTTTCTGACGGTGCCCTGGGCACTGCCCTTTTTGAAAACGGTTTAAAACCCGGTGACTGCCCCGAATTAATGAACCTGAGCCACCCTGATCTGATCGGGGATATTGCCCGTTCCTATAGTGAAGCCGGAGCCGATATTGTTCAAACTAATACATTCGGCGCCTCTCCTTTAAAATTGGCAGAGTATGGATTAAAATTCAGATCAGACGAAATAAATACTGCTGCTGTGATCAATGCACGGGCTGCTGTAGGGCCGAATATTATTTTAGCGGGATCATGCGGTCCATCCGGGAAAATTCTGGAACCTTACGGGGATGGAAAACCTCAGGAAATTCAAAAGAGCTTTATCAAGCAGCTGGAGGCTCTGATCAAGGCCGGCGTGGACGTTATCTGCGTGGAAACAATGGTCGACCAGAATGAGGCTATGCTGGCTATTCAGGCAGTAAAAATAATTGATTCTCAAATACCTGTAATGGCCACAATGACCTTTGACAAAACTCCCCGGGGATTTTATACGATTATGGGCGTAAATATTGAATCATCCGCCCGAGCTTTAATCAAGGTCGGTGCGGATATTATTGGCTCAAACTGCGGGAATGGATTAGATCACATGATTGAGATTGCCAGGAAATTTACAGAAGTCACTAACCTGCCGGTAATAATTCAATCCAATGCCGGCTTACCGGTAATAAAAGCAGGTAATATATTTTATAATGAAACACCGGAATATTTTGCCCACCGAATAGAAAATTTAATAGAAGCGGGTGTTTCAATTATCGGCGGGTGCTGCGGTACAACGCCGGAACATATTAAGGTAATTCGCAGAGCTGTGAATAAATATAGAGATACAAATAAAAATTAAATAACCTTTTGAAAGCAAAGAAATAAATGCGGGGAGTTTCATTATGGAAAAATCAATAAAACCCGATAGAAAATATTTTATTGTCTGCAATTGGATACTACTCACTATATCGGGTTTTACAATTTTATCTCTGGCAATATTTCATCTTATAATGTATTTAGCAGGCGGGGATCCTGAAGTAATACTAGTGTTTTGGGTGATCGGTTTATTATTGATTTTTTCCATGTGGATTATCCTCTACCCCCTACTTATCCTCTGGATTAAAAATCTTGAATATATTATCCGTGAGGATCGGATTACATTGCATAAGGGTATTATTACCAAGACACAGCAAAACATACCTTATCGTTCTATTACTGATTTCGCTTTAACTAGAGGATTTTTCGACCGTATTATAGGTATCGGATCTATCTCTATCCAAACGGCAGGCCAATCTCAGTCGGCATCCGGTTATGAAGGAACTTTAAAAGGATTACTGGATTATGAAGAATTACAAACAGAGTTAAGGGAAAAATTAAAATCATTGCATCCTGTATCTGAATCCTTAACAACCTTGGAACCCATAAAGAATGGTGACAATAGTGTTCTTATCCGGATTCTTGAGGAGTTAAAAAAAATAAGACAGAATCAGGAAAAGCATTGATTGAATTCATGTCAATAACTGATCTCCTATCCTGCTGATTATATTATTTTACAGAGATAGTGAAATCACTTAAGCAATAAGATTGAACTTATCTCAATTATATTTAAGCTGCTCCTAATAACAGGCAGCATTGCCTGCGGCATTTATAACAAAAGTACCGCTCGCACAATCCAATCCTTGTTTTAAAGCATCAGGAAAATAATCGTAGTATTGGGAAATGGAGCTTTTATTATTTGCTGCATAAAAGTTCTGGCCTAACTGCTGTGCCCAGGCAGCAACATTAATTCCGTTATTTGCC